>NZ_KV815328.1:0-38270 GCF_001814215.1 Streptococcus sp. HMSC062D07 | reverse complement strand
TTCCGATTGGTTGAGTTCCACTACCATCATAGTTACATTCAGAAACTTGAATACGAGTTGATGATTCAACTGCTGTAACAACTGCTACGTGTCCGTATCCTCCATCATCCCATGAAGCAATTGCTCCAACTTGTGGTGTAGAACCTGTACGGAAACCTGCTGCTGCTGCACTAGTAGCCCACTGACCACCATTACCCCAATAATCACCAGCCCATGGAGCCAAAGTCTTAGCACCCCATGTACATTGACCTACAGGGTAACTTGAAGCATTTGAACTATAAGTTGGTCGTTGACTTACAGTAGTTGCTGCAGGTGTGTAGCTTGATTCATCATCTGATGATGAAGAACTTGAAGTTGCTTGTACTTGTGCAGCAAAGGTTGTGTTAGCCGAAGCTGCAAGTGATTGTTGTTGACTTGTTTGTTTCGCTTTGTATGCTGCTTCTGCTTCTGCTGCTGCCTTAGCTTCTGCTTCAGCTGCTGCTTTTTGCTCTAACAAAGTAGCTTTTTCACTTTCTGCGGTAGCTTTTTCTGCTGCAAGATTCAACTCAGCGGCTTTCAATTCTGCCTGTTTTGTTGTCAAGGCTTGAGCGTCATCAGCAAGTGTTTGTTGATTGGCAATAACTGTGTTGATTGCATTATTGTTTGCAACTTGTTTTTCAGAGATAGCTTTTTTATCTTCTTTTTGTTGTTGCAACATTTTATTGTTTGCTGAGACAATTTCACTCATAGCTGCTACACGAGAAATAGCTTCTGTAATTGAGTTAGAGTTAATAATTGTATTAATGTAGCTTGTAGCAGTTCCGTTAGTTTGTGCACTTCGAGCTTGGTTTTCAAGCGATTCATTACGAGCTACGATGTTTTTTGAAAGCTCTGTGATTTCACCTTCAAGTTTTTTAGACTCTTCTTGAAGTTTTTCATTCTCAGCTTGCAACTTTTCTTGTTCTGTTTGAATAGCTGTTACTTTAGTTTGAATCTCATCAACTTGTTTTTGAGCTTCCTTTTGTTGTGTTGTCAATTCACTAATTTTGCTATCTTGAGCAGCAATTTTTTCATTTGTTGTATTGGCTTGGACACTTGAAAGCACAGTTCCTTGTGAAACCAATACTGTACTTAATAAGAGTGATGCTAGAATTTTTTTCTTCATAGTGTAAATACTCCTTCTTTAAAAAGACAATACTAGTATATCAAAAAAAGGCCTAATAAATATTACGCCTTTATTACAGTTTTGTTTCTTTCTTATAGATATATTTTTTCAAAAATATATTGGAAAACTAACATCCATATAAAATTCAATATCATAGTAGGACCCAGACTATAAACTATAAAAACAGGTAGATTTTCTGCAGTCAATCCTACCACATGTGCTAGGATAAAGCTACCAAATTCAAATATAAAAGTCATCATTAAAACTGCTAGCAATCGAGTCCATCTATTCGACAAAATAACCGAGTTGCTTTTATATACGATTGCTCCAATAATCACAAAAAGAAGACTGGCTATCCCTATCAGATGGAAGAAATAGATATCGTATATAAGTCCTAGAACCAAGCAATAGGCCAAAAACAGATATTCTGATACTTCTATTGTCTCGAATAATAAGAAGATGAAGATAAAGTGGCTTACAATTTGAAGATGTGGAAAAAAGCTATTTACAAATTGTCCTAAGTGGCTATCTATTAAAATGATTACGGGTAAGAGCAAAAACATCCCTATTTGCTTAAAAAGTCTCATGATGGATTCCCCACTAACTCTACGACTTTAAGATTCATTGGATCAGCATGCATTTTAACCATAACTTCTCTTGTCAGATAATCATTGGTAGGGGTCACAGATACGACTTCTCCTACAGGAATGTCTGTGACATTGAAGTTCCCCAAACCTCCAGTTACCACTTTATCACCTTTACTAATATCTCCACTATTATTTAGCTGACTAATTTTCAGTAGTTCTTTTTCCTTATCATAGCCAACGATAATACCATAAATACTACTAGATCCATGCTGAATTTTAACAGAAATTTTCTCTGTATTTTCAGCATTTGTTAATAAATTGACCACAGTTGAGTTGTCTTCTACGTTTTCAACGCTTCCAACCAATCCTCCACCAGAAACAACAAGCATACTAGTTGATACACCTTGTTGCGAACCAACATTAACTGTTAACTCTTGTTTCCAAGTCGCCGGAGTTCTCATGATAACATCCGCAGCAATTAGCTTAGTCGCATTTGATTTTGACTTCATATCTAGTAATTGACGCAGTTGTTCATTTTCTTCTTTTAAGCGATCTGCTTCATTCTTTTCCTTTTCCATTTGATAGAATTCTTTTTTGAGAGTTTCATTCTCATTGTAAGCTCTCGTCAAATTTCCTAAATCTGACTTTGTAGATTCTAACCATTGAAATGGTTTTTGCACAATTCTGTCTATCAGAGAAATGCCATCTCCAGCTTTTGTCACAACTGTACTGGATCTTGTCGTTACTAAAAAAATAGAAACTACTAGTATAACGACAAATAGAACAATAATATATTTTGATTTTTTAAAACGGTTCATACCTCTACCTTATAGTATTCTATACTTCACTTTAGGATTTCAACAAAAATAGAATGCCACCCAACACACATACAAGGAGCAAAGCCACACTATCTTTATTCATCCAATTCAACTGCCGGTACTGACTGCGTCCGTTCCCACCTTGATACCCTCTAGCCTCCATGGCTGTAGCAAGAGAATCTGCTCGTTTCAAACTCGTAGCGAATAATGGAATCAAAATAGGAATCATAGCCTTAACTTTTTGGATTATATTTCCTTCTCCAAAATCAACACCACGCGCCTTTTGAGCGTTCATAATTCGAATCGTATCATCCATTAAGGTTGGTACAAAACGTAAACTCATAGACAACATGAGCCCGATTTCATGAACAGGAACCTTAAATCTTTTCAAGGGTCCAAGCAAGGACTCAACTGCTGTAGCCAAGCTTAATGGCATGGTTGTCAAGGTAAGCAAAGTTGAGAAAAAGATAATCAACACAAAGCGGCAAAAAATAATTCCCGCCTGCTCAATGCCATGACTCGTGATTTTAATAAACCCCATCTCGAACAAGACATCTCCACCAGAGATAAAGAAAAGTTGAAAAAGAGTTGTAAAAGCAATCAGAAAAAACATAGACCGCAAACCTTTTATGAAAAAGGATAAGGGAACCTCAGATAAGGCTACAAATATACCTGTTACAACGAAAAGGATCACATTTGTTATTGGATTATTGGCCCAAAAAACGATCATAATCAATAAAATCATTGCCACTAACTTACTACGAGGATCCAAACGATGAACAATCGAATTTCCTGGTATGTAACGACCTAAAATCATGTTATCCATTGATGAACTCCTTAAACTCCTCTATCGTTATCGGCAATTGTTTAAAAGAAACCCCTCGTTCAGCTAGCCTTTGAGCAAATCTTGTGATTTTTGGAACACCTAATTGGATTTTTTCCATGAATTCGACATTTTGAAAAACAAGACTTGGCTTCCCACTCTTGACCAACTTTCCTTTTTCCATCACATAAACTTGGTCAGCAAATTCGGCCACGTCATCCATCAGATGGGTCACTAAAACAATCGTGATACCATCCTGATGAAGTTTTTTAAACAAGGCCATTAACTCTTTTCGACCAATTGGATCTAAACCAGCGGTTGGTTCATCTAAGACCAAGATGCTAGGCTCCATCGCCAAAATACCAGCAATCGCAACCCTTCTCATTTGTCCGCCTGAAAGCTCAAAGGGACTACGTCCAAAGAGTGACTCATCAATTCCTACTAAAGCTAGTTTTTCACGCGCAATAGCTTCTGCCTCTTCTACAGAGACTCCAAAATTTTGAGGTCCAAAAGCCACATCTTTTAAGACAGTCTCCTCAAAGATTTGATTTTCTGCAAACTGAAAGACTAAGCCCACTTGTTTGCGAATTTGACGAATTTGCTTATTGACGGATGTTGATGTAATTAATGTATCAAAGACACGAACACTTCCCTTTGTGGGAACCAACAAACCATTCAAAAGTTGAAGAATTGTAGATTTCCCGCTTCCTGTATGCCCAATAATTGCTGTATAAGATCCATCCTCTATTGACAAATTAACGTCGGACAAGGCAGATGAGGCAAAGGGTGTTCCTTCCTGATACGTATAACTCACATTGTCTAGAATAATTCCCATAAAGCCTCCTCGAGCTCCCCTTCGGTCAGGTAGTGCTCTGGTAATTTCAAGCCACTAGTACGTAGAGATTCTTTTAATTGGTTGACAAAGGGTTGATCTAAACCAATTTGATCTAAATCTGACCTAGAAAATAGTTCTCTAGGAGTACTAGTTGATTCGATTTCTCCTTTTTTCATCACCAAAATACGGTCACTCATGGCCACCTCATCTAAGTCATGCGTAATAGAGATCACTGTCATTTGGTGATCTTGGCGAATCTTTTGGACAATCTTAATCAACTCTAGACGCCCCTCTGGATCCAACATGCTTGTAGCCTCATCCAAAATTAAAATGTCTGGTCGCAAGGCGACAACGCCTGCGATAGCCACTCTCTGTTTTTGGCCACCTGACAAGCGAGCTGGTTCCTTTTTAGAAAATTCAGCCATCCCAACTAATGACAGAGCTTCAGAAACTCGCTTCTTCATCTCTTCAAGTGGAATCCCTTGGTTTTCTAGTCCAAAAGCAACGTCATCTTCTACGGTTGCCCCCACGAATTGGTTATCAGGATTTTGAAATACCATACCAATCTTACGTCTTTTTTTCCAGACGTTTTCCGGAGTTAGGCAATCACCGTCTATCCAAATTTCTCCAGATTCCGCTTCTAGCAAACCGTCAATCAAGCGAACAGTTGTTGATTTTCCACTACCATTATGACCAACGATAGACAACCATTCTCCACGTTTCACGTGAAACGAAATGTTATGAACATCATAGTGTTCTTGATCTGCCTGGTATCGAAATGACAGATTCTTAATTTCAATAATAGATTCCATATCTAGCGAAAGGTTCCTTTAAACAAATACGCGCTTCCCTTGAAGTAATCATAACCAGAATAAACTGTAAAGAACAAAGCGATATAAAGAGTTATCTGACCAAGTAAATTCCAATGAAATAACAAGAAGATAATCGCAAACATCTGGCTAAATGTTTTGATTTTTCCTGGCATTGCTGCAGCTAAAACAGTTCCACCAGTTTCAACTAAGAGTAGTCGCAACCCAGTAACTGCAAGTTCTCGGCAAATGATTACAGCTACTACCCAAGCAGGAGCCATATTTAGACCTACTAGCATGATAAAGGCCGACATAACCAACAACTTATCAGCCATCGGATCCGCAAATTTCCCAAAATTGCTAACTACTTGCCATTTTCTAGCTAAATAGCCATCCAGATAATCTGTGATACTGGCAATGGCAAAAATAATTGCTGCTATTTTATGTAACACAGGAGACTGTCCAAATGATAGAAGGAGAACAAAAATCGGAATAAATAAAATTCTACCAAGCGTAAGTATGTTAGGAATATTCTCTTTTTTCATGTTATCCTTCCTTAATTTGAACTTAATTTCAATGTAATCCAGCCAGTTTGACCAGTTAATTTCGAAGTATCAATTTCCTGATTATCGATTTTGATTTTCACGCCTTTGACAACGCCTAATGTGATAGTTACTGGAGAGCCTTTAGAAACTGTTGTTTTGGCCATCTTATTATTAGGCTCAAGAGTTGTTCCTCCAGCCAATTCAGTATCTGAAACACTAATCCAGCTTGTTGCATCCGTCACAGATAGTTGAAGTTCGGCAGTATCTTTAGCAGTTTTATATTCTACCGATATAACATCTCCCTGACCAGAAACCGTCACAGTTGATGCGTCGCTCGAACTTGATGGGCTAGTGGTTTGATTGCTAGTTGTTGTTTCACTACTTGTTGCACTTGTTGTCGTAGTCACAACATTATAGTTGGCTGAAGTTGTTGCTGTCGGTTGTGTTTGAATGTAATTCCAAACATAATAAGAAACAAAAATTATAATAGATAAGGAGAAGAGAATAAAGTAAAACAGAGGGAGCAAGGAACGTTTCTTGCGATTAGAACGTCTACGACCTGATAGTTCTATCTCATCAACATCAACTTCCTCATAGGTAATCATACTCCCTGAATCATAAGCATCTAAAACAAGATTTTCATCCAATTCAACTGCCCAAGCATACTTCCTCAAAAAAGAACGTGTATAAAAAGGGCTTGGCAATTGGTCGAAATCATCTGATTCTAAAGCCTCAAGCAGATTCAGTTGAATGTCTGTCTTGCGCTGCAATTCCTCTAAACTCAAACCTTGGTTGATTCTTGCTAAACGTAACACTTCACCAATTGTTTTTTTTCTCATACTTACCATGCCTTCTTTCTAGTTTATTTTATATTTCGATAGCTATAGTGGAAAAATTGTAAATTCAACTATTTCACTATTATCGATAAAATGATGTCCTACCTCAAGAACATCATCCAAGGTCATTTCCTGTATAATCTTTGGTAAATCAAACAGGGTTGTTTCGTCAGAATGTGACTGATATTGGGTCGCAATAAATTCTAAAGAGTTCATACTATGGATAAATTCTCCATAAATTTCACTTTTGATTAAATCAAGATGTTCTTCCGAAATATCTGCATCAGTAACAAAGTTCTGAATCGCCTTTCGGAATTGATGCGAAATTGACACAGGCTCCTTAGTGTCCATTGTCAGCATCAAAAAGTTAAAACGTCGATTGATCTCAACTTCTAAAGATAATGAAGAATCTAATTTCCCAGTTTCATACAAACTCTGAAATCTTTTAGAGGTCCAACCAAACATCATCGTAAATAACGCTCTTAATAGAACGCTATATCGATAGCAATCCTGATGACCCATATCAGAATTCGTTCGGACTCCTATTGCTAATTTAGGTGATGCAACATCCATACGAATGCTCTCAACCTTCTTTACAGGGTTTAAAGCGATTGGTTCTTTTGGATTTTGAACTATACAACCTCCAACATCCTTTTGCGAAAAATAATTCTGCATCAACTCTAAATCAAAATTTCCAACGAGGAAAATTTGGCTATTGACAGGAGTGTAAAATTCATCAAAATTGTCCCGTAGATTCTCTAAACTAATATCTTCTATCGAATCTTCAGTCCCAACAATATCTGAAGCTAGTGGAGTTTCCGGATATAGATTTGCCAGTGTTTTAAAGAACAAGCAAGAATCAGGATCATCCTGATACATTTCGCGTTCTTGTTGAATAATATCCTTTTCTCGTTCAACAGATTCTTCAGTAATGTTAAAGCTAGTAACAAGCTCGTCAAGCAAGTCCAAACACTCAGCGACATTCTCAGAGGTTGAAAAAAGATAACTTGTATTTGTAAAGCTTGTAAAGGCGTTACTATCTGCACCTAATTTGGTAAATGCAGCCATGATATCTTCAGAATTTTCTCTTTCAAAAAGTTTATGTTCTAAAAAATGAGCGATTCCCTTAGGATATGTTTTCTTTTTTCTATCTCTAGCTGTAAACTCAGTGTCAACTGAACCAACATAGACAGTTACTACACCATAAACTTCGTTAAAATCATTTTTAGGAAGCAAAGAAACTGTCAATCCATTTTCTAATTTTGCTTGATAAAGAGTTTCCTTTACAGCAGGATAATATTTCTCTTGAAAAGTAACTCTAGTCATTCTGCTCCTTCCATAAAATAGATAGCCTGCAATTTCAAACTAGATGCCGCCCTACAGATTTCATCCTTGTCAACTTGCTCTAGTCTCTCTATCAAAGTATCCATGTCTAAAACCGATTTACCAAAAAAGAGGCTTAAGTATTCTCTATCTATAATCGAATCTTGATTATCCTGACTCAACAACATCGTCCTACGAATCATTTCCTTAGTTTGATTAACTTCAGCATCTGTAAATCTACCATTTTTGATAGCTAACAATTGATCATTCATCAATTTTCTTACCTTGTTTCGGTTTTGACGATTTATCCCAGCAAACAATCTTAAAAATCCACTAAAGAGATCTAAGTGACCAGAAACAGTGTAGGCCAACCCTTCCTTTTCCCTAACTTGGGTAAACAATTTAGAGTGTGGGAAAGCTCCAAGCAAACCATTCACGAGAAGCAAGGCCATCTTTTGATCATCTCCATAACCAATTGTGCTATGATAACCCATCTCTAGAATAGACTGACCCAGGTTTTTCCTAGCAATTCCTTCTCTAAGAACATTTGAAGTACCTTGCTGATATTGAATGTTTGCAGTTTCTTTACGACCTGTCAAGTTAAATTTCTGCAGACTTTCTAGAACTTCAATTTCATTAAAATCACCTAAAAAGAATAAATCAATCCTATCTTCTTTCAGCATTTTTTGAAAACTTAAATAGCAAGATTTAGAAGTCTCTTCAGAAATTCTGGCAATTAAATCTCTAGGAACTAACTGCATTGATTCTTCTTGGAAAAACAACTGATCCAATTCTTTATGGGCAAAGAAGAAAGGATCCTCTAATTCTGATTCTAATCTCGCCAACAATTGTTTTTTTTCAATTTCAAAGGCATTGTTCTCAAATTCATCTTCATTTGACAATGGATTAAATATGACTTGATACAATAATTCTAAAATCTGAGCAGTTAAGACGTTTTTCTTACTTAAAAATTCATCTCGAACATAAGTCAAACTCACGTCTACTAAGTGACTTTGCCCCCTTCTATAAGCATGAGTTGATAAATCTGCTCCATACAATGCTGCCAGATGTTTTCTAAGAACCTGAGCAGTTGGATAGCCTTTATTAGCAGTTTCAAGCATACTGGCACTTAGCATGCGACCAGAAATTAAATCCAGAGATAATGGAGCTGTGAAACGCATGGTTATTTTATTTGTCTTAAACTTTTTAGATTGGATAAAATGCACTGCAATTCCAGGGAATAACTCCATCTTTTACCTCCTTTTACATAGAGTTCTATTATACCATGAAAACGAAAATTTTTCCTGTTCTCTTTGACTCTTTTGAAATTAAAATCGTTTTCATATCAGTAGTTTCTTCTCAACTATTTTGTGCAAAATATGGTATAATACCAAAGATTGAGGTGAACTATGGAATACAAATTATTTGAAGAATTTATTACTCTCCAAGCTCTTTTGAAAGACCTTGGTGTTATACAAAGTGGTGGCGCTATTAAATCTTTTTTAGCGGACCATCTTGTATATTTTAATGGAAAATTAGAAAATCGTCGAGGCAAGAAAATTAGAATCGGGGATTCTATTGAAATCCCTGATTTAAAAACTCAAATTATTCTAGTTAAACCAACATCAGAAGAAATAGAGGAGTTTCGTATAGAAAAACTTGAGAAAGAACGTGTAGCTAAGCTTGTCAAGGAAATGAATAAAAAGGTACAAAAAAAGCCAGCAAAAAAGAACCAGTCAACAAAAGCAAAACCTGCACCACGTTTCCCAGGTAGATAAATATGTGGCTTAAAAATCTATCCATTAAACAATTTCGTAACTATCGAGATGTTGAAGTAAATTTTAATCCAAAATTAAATGTATTTGTTGGCCGAAACGCTCAAGGAAAAACAAATCTTCTCGAAAGTATTTACTTTTTAGCCTTAACGAGAAGTCATCGAACAAAGACTGATAAAAATTTAATTCAATTTGAAGAAGAACAACTGCAAGTTTCTGGAATCTTACAAAAGAAAACAGCAAGCATTCCACTTGAAATTGACCTAACACAAAAAGGGCGAATTACTAAAGTGAATTACTTAAAACAAGCTCGCCTATCAGACTATATTGGTCATATGAATGTTGTCTTATTCGCTCCAGAAGATTTACAACTTGTCAAAGGCGCTCCGGCCATTCGTCGTAAATTCATTGACATAGAATTAGGGCAAATTAAACCGATTTACTTGTCAGACCTGTCAAGTTATAACCACATCCTTAAACAGAGAAATACCTATCTCAAATCTACACAAAACATAGACGAGACTTTCCTATCTGTTCTTGATGACCAACTGATAGAGTATGGCTGTCGTGTAATGAATCATCGAGCTGACTTTATCCAGAAAATGGAACTCTTTGGCAAGAAAAAACATTTTGACATCTCAGATCAGTTAGAAAATCTGTCAATCCGTTATCAACCTTCTGTAAACTTTGTTGACAAGAAACATTTGGCTGAATCTTTCTATATAGCACTTCAAAAAAGTAGATCCAGAGATTTATTTAAGAAGAATACTGGAGTTGGTCCTCATCGGGACGATATGATTTTCATGATTAATGGAATGGAAGCAAGTTTCGGAAGTCAAGGGCAACATCGTAGCTTGGTGCTTTCTATAAAACTTGCTGAAATCGAATTGATGGAGAGCATTACCAAAGAATCTCCCATTCTTTTACTTGACGATGTCATGAGTGAACTTGACAATACTCGTCAACTTAAATTATTGGAAACTATTTCTCATAACATTCAAACTTTTATTACAACTACTAGTTTAGACCATCTTCAAAACTTACCTGATAACTTGAGCGTCTTTACAGTAGATAATGGTCAATTAACTGTAAATTAAACTTTACATCTTTGTAAAACAAAAAAATCTCCCGTTTAACAGGAGATTTTTTTATTACATTGAATAGTTTGGTGCTTCATTAGTGATTTGCACATCGTGTGGATGGCTTTCTTTTAGACCCGCACCTGACATTTCGATAAACTGAGCATTGTCATGTAATTCTTTTAAGTTAGCAGCACCACAGTAACCCATACCAGAACGAATACCACCAATCATTTGGAAAACAATATCAGCTGCTGCACCTTTATAAGCAACACGACCTTCGATTCCTTCTGGAACCAGTTTGTTTGCTTCATTGACAGAACCTTGGAAGTAACGGTCGCTTGAACCCTTCCTCATAGCAGCGATTGAACCCATACCTCGGTATGTCTTGAACTTACGTCCTTGAAAGATCTCAGTTTCACCTGGAGCTTCATCTGTTCCTGCAAACATTGATCCGAGCATCACTGCGTTTCCTCCAGCAGCAAGGGCTTTTACAATATCTCCAGAATATTTGATTCCACCATCAGCGATAATTGTTTTACCATATTCACGAGCAACTGCTGCTGCATCGTAAATTGCTGTTACCTGGGGAACTCCTACACCAGCAATAACGCGAGTTGTACAGATTGACCCTGGGCCAATACCGACTTTAACAACGTCAACACCTGCATCATAAAGAGCACGCGCACCTTCAGCAGTAGCGATGTTCCCAGCAATCAAAGTACGGTCTGGGAAATGCGCACGGATTTCAGCTATTTTACGAAGTACACCCGCTGAGTGACCATGGGCTGTATCGATAACAATAGCATCTGCACCTGCTTCGAAAAGTGCTTCCGCACGTTCAAATGTATCAGAAGTAACTCCTACCGCACCAGCAACTAGAAGACGACCGAATTCATCTTTTGCCGCATTTGGGAACTCAATCACTTTCTCGATATCTTTAATGGTGATTAAACCAGAAAGACGACCCTCTTCGTCAACTAGAGGTAGTTTTTCAATACGGTGTTCTTGAAGAATACTCTCAGCAGTTTTTAAATCTGTACCAACCGGAGCAGTAACTAGGTTTTCACTAGTCATGTGTTTTGAAATTGGTTGGTTGTAATCAGAAATGAAACGCAGATCTCGGTTGGTCAAAATACCAACTAACTTACGATTTTCAAGTGTTTCAACTACTGGAATACCACTAATACGGTAACGACCCATAAGTTCATCCGCTTCAGCAATTGTATGTTCTGGAGTCAAGAAGAATGGATCAATGATAACACCATTTTCAGAACGTTTTACCTTACGAACCTCATCTGCCTGTTGCTCAATAGACATATTTTTATGGATAACTCCAAGTCCACCTGCACGCGCAATAGCAATCGCCATTTGACTTTCTGTTACAGTGTCCATTGCAGCTGTAATAATTGGGATATTTAAAGTCAGATTATCTGCCAATTTTGTAGTCAAATCCGCATCATTAGGCAACACATGACTCTCTGCTGGAATAAGCAATACATCATCAAAGGTAAAACCTTTTTTCAAAAATTTAGTGTCCCAATTAGACATTGAAGTTTCCTCTTTTCTTTATTTTTGAGCTTAACGCTTTTTGTATTGTATCTATCATACCATTCTATGAAAATTTGTCAATTAAATTTATAAGAGAACAAATAAAAAACTATCCCTCTTATTTTAAAGAAGAAATAGTTTTATAGTTCATATTTTATCCATTAGTGAAAGTAATTTAGACCCATTGCAGCTTTTACTTCTGATAGTGTTTGCCCAGCAACTTCTCGAGCTTTTTCACTACCTTTTTGGAGCATATTATAAACCTCACCCATATCTTTAGCATATTCTAGGCGACGTTCACGGATTGGACCAAGTTCACGTTCTAGAATTTCAAGTAGGTAACGTTTGGTCTTAACATCACCAAGGCCTCCACGTTGATAATGTTCCTTCATTTCAGCAATTTCTTGAGCATCCTCAGGTCGACCGAATACGTCCAAGTAATGGAAAACCATATTTCCTTCAATCTTACCTGGATCCTCAACACGAATATGGTCTGGATCTGTATACATACTCATTACTTTTTTACGCAAAGTATCTGCATCATCAGCTAGGTAAATTCCATTATTAAGTGATTTCGACATTTTGGCATTACCATCAAGACCTGGTAAACGTCCCGCACCTTCGTGCTCAGGGTAAATTCCTTCTGGTTCTACTAAAACATCACAGTTATAGGCATGGTTGAAAGAACGCACAATTTCACGTGTTTGTTCAATCATCGGCTTTTGATCATTCCCTACTGGAACCAAGTTAGCCTTAAATGCTGTAATATCTGCTGCTTGCGCAACTGGATAAACTAAAAATCCAGTTGGAATACTTTCACCAAAGCCTTTTTGAGCAATTTCAGTCTTTACGGTTGGATTTCGTTCCAAGCGAGCTAATGAAACTAGGTTCATATAATACATAGAGAGCTCTGCCAATTCTGGAATCTGGCTTTGAATGAAAATCGTTGCTTTATTAGGATCTAATCCCACTGCAAGATAGTCCAAAGCAACATTCCCAATAGACTCTACAATAGTTTGTGGATCTTTTGCATGGTCTGTTAGTGCTTGCTGGTCAGCTAAAAAAACAAACATGTCATATTTATTTTCTTCTTGTAGTAAGACACGATTTTTCAAACTACCAACGTAGTGCCCAATATGTAATTTCCCCGTTGGACGATCTCCTGTTAAAATAATGGGTTTACTCATCTTATTCTCCTTTGATATGGTCCTTTCAATTATAGCATTTTTTTAATAAAAAGACAGATAATTTTTTTATTGAAACAATAGAGATGTTACCCCTTTCAATCGTAAAGGGGTTGTCAACTTTGTTTACAAAAAATTGACAAATAAAAATTTGAATAATTGATGATTTTCTAGTAGAATTAGAGTATTACATATAATAGGAGAAAAACTTTGCTAACAGTATCTGATGTTTCACTACGTTTTAGTGATCGTAAACTTTTTGATGATGTAAACATCAAATTTACAGAAGGAAATACCTATGGTTTGATTGGTGCCAACGGTGCTGGAAAATCAACCTTTTTAAAAATCTTAGCTGGAGATATTGAACCGACAACTGGGCATATCTCTCTTGGACCAGACGAACGTCTTTCAGTACTTCGTCAAAATCACTTTGACTACGAAGATGAGCGTGTTATTGATGTTGTTATCATGGGTAATGAAAAACTATACAACATCATGAAAGAAAAAGACGCCATTTATATGAAAGAAGATTTTTCAGATGAAGATGGTGTTCGCGCAGCTGAACTTGAAGGAGAATTCGCTGAACTAGGTGGTTGGGAAGCAGAAAGTGAAGCTTCACAACTCTTACAAAATTTGAATATTCCAGAAGAACTTCATTACCAAAATATGAGTGAACTAGCAAATGGCGACAAAGTAAAGGTTCTCCTTGCTAAAGCCCTCTTCGGTAAACCAGATGTCCTTCTTTTGGACGAGCCAACCAATGGTCTGGATATTCAATCCATCACTTGGCTAGAGGATTTCCTAATCGACTTTGATAATACTGTCATTGTCGTATCCCACGACCGTCACTTCTTAAATAAAGTTTGTACTCACATGGCTGACCTTGACTTTGGAAAAATCAAACTCTATGTCGGAAACTACGACTTCTGGAAGGAATCTTCTGAGCTTGCTGCTAAATTACTAGCAGACCGTAATGCTAAAGCAGAAGAAAAAATCAAACAACTTCAAGAATTCGTTGCTCGTTTCTCTGCTAATGCTTCTAAATCAAGACAAGCAACTTCACGTAAAAAAATGCTTGATAAGATTGAGCTAGAGGAAATTGTTCCTTCTAGTCGTAAATATCCATTCATCAGCTTTAAAGCTGAACGTGAAATTGGGAACGACCTCTTAACAGTAGAAAATCTATCTGTAAAGATTGACGGTGAAACTATTCTTGACAACATCAGCTTCATCTTGCGTCCAGGTGACAAGACAGCTCTTATCGGACAAAACGACATCCAAACAACTGCCTTGATTCGTGCCATTATGGGTGAAATTGACTATGAAGGGACTGTCAAGTGGGGAGTTACAACTAGTCGCTCTTACTTGCCAAAAGACAATTCAGCTGATTTTGCTGGCAGTGAATCTATCCTTGACTGGCTCCGTCAATTCGCAAGTAAAGAAGAAGATGACAACACCTTCCTACGTGGTTTCTTAGGCCGTATGCTTTTCTCTGGAGACGAGGTTAACAAACCTGTAAACGTCTTGTCAGGGGGAGAAAAAGTGCGCGTGATGCTCTCAAAACTCATGCTTTTAAAATCAAACGTTCTTGTACTTGACGATCCTACAAATCACTTAGACTTGGAATCTATCTCAAGCTTGAACGATGGATTGAAAAACTTTAAAGAGTCCATCATCTTTGCCAGTCACGACCATGAGTTTATTCAAACTTTGACTAACCACATTATTGTCCTATCTAAAAACGGCGTCATCGATCGTATTGATGAAACATATGATGAATTCTTAGAAAATGCTGAAGTTCAAGCAAAAGTCAAAGAACTTTGGAAAGATTAGGTAGAACTTAAAAAACTCAGTTGAATTAACCAACTGAGTTTTTTTATTAATTACTTGTAAATCATTCATTGTTTCACGTGAAACTTTTTTAATCTTCATCCATTTTTTTAGGTTGATAAGCAAGCATACCTAATCCTATGAATAGAATTAAAGTTACGAGAAGGAAAATTACCTGATAATGAACATTCCCTGTCATAGAAATTGTTTGTCTCAATCCTGAAACTGAATAACTCATTGGTAACCAAGGATTGACAGCCTTAAAGAAATCATTAGTCAAAGCAAGTGGATAAGTTCCTGCACTTGATGCTAATTGTAATAATAGTAAAATAAGAGAGAAGAAAGCACCTAAGCGACTATTCCATGTCGTTAACGCGGTTACCATAGACATAAAGGTCAAACTTGCGATGATGATTAAGAACAAGGTTCTCATTTCATGATTTGCCGTTAGACCGATAAGATGAACTCCTCCATAGACTAAGACAGCTGCTAAAACAGCTATAACTCCATTTATTTCGAAACGAGATTTAACCAAAGCCCAACGACTTTCAGGATGACGACCTGAAGGTAACTTAGCAAAAATCATATTTGTTGATAACGCAGCAACAAAGAGGGCCACAGATATCATATAAGGAGCCATAGCAATCCCATTTACAGGAACCTGATCATTGTCTGTTTTTGAAAGACTCAAGGGCTCAGATA
Organism: Streptococcus sp. HMSC062D07; assembly: GCF_001814215.1. Taxonomy (NCBI): domain Bacteria; kingdom Bacillati; phylum Bacillota; class Bacilli; order Lactobacillales; family Streptococcaceae; genus Streptococcus; species Streptococcus sp. HMSC062D07. The sequence continues at coordinate 22,429 of NZ_KV815328.1, read as the reverse complement.
ATACTTCTGCATTACTAGACTCTGTTGATGCTATTTTTAGTTGATTGCTAGCAGCGTTCAATCCATGTTCTAGTCCAGTAGCTCCTACTTGTAAACTTTCAATACCAGCAGTTAAAGTTGTTCCACCATCTGCTAGTTTTCCAGCGCCATCAGCAATTTTCACTGCTCCACTTCCTAACTGAGAGCTAGCTGAAAGCAATTGATTTGATTTGTCTGTTAATTGACTAGAACCTAGCTGTATTTTATCAAGTCCTGCAATTAAGTCTGAACTCTTACTATTTAATTGGCTAGAACCAGATGAGAGTTTTTCGATACCTGTTACTAGTTCTGGAGTTTTCCCAGCTAGCGAATCCAAACCAGTTGTCAAGGTTGAAGAGTTTTCTGTCAACTTACTTGATCCAGAAACCAATTGATCCAAACTTGTTGTTAAAGTTTTATTCTTTTCACTTAGTTGGTTTACACCTAAAGAAATAGTATCCAACCCTTTAGTATAATCATTAACTCCATTTTCAATCGATTGACTTCCAGGAACTAACTGATTATCTAAAGCATTTTGCAACTGTGTAAATCCACTTGACATAGATGTCAAGGAACTAGACGCCACAGTTAATACTTGATTTGCTTTAGTCTGTAAAGTAGAAAGATTAGAGACTGGTTGGTTTACACTTCCCAAATTTTCTTTTAGATCTCCTACCGTCGTTAAAATTGCTTTTGCTGACTCTATCGTAGAGTTAGAATTATTTGAAACAGCTGCAGTCAGTTCTTGTTTCTGAGTATCAGTAAGAGATTGATAAGTTGCTGTTGCTTGAAGATTGGTAAGAGTTTTCTCTTGCTCTGTTTGACTATTAGTCACAATAGTTTGAGCAAGAGTAGATATATTCGCTAAATCATTAGATATTGTACTTTTAAGTTCAGTATTATCTGAAATAGTTACAGCTTGAAGTGCTTTATTCAATTCATCTAAACTAGTTGCTAATTGAGTGATTTCCTCTTTTTGTTGAGATGAAATATTCAATTGAGTCGAAATTTCTTTAATTCCTTTATTTAATTGGGTAATACCGTCTCTCAATGTGTCTGATTGACTAGATAATTGATTTGCCCCAATAGATAGCTTGTCAACACCGCTTGTGTAAGCATTGACACCAACTGAAAATTGATTGAGACCTGTATTCAGTTGCGAAACTCCTCCTGCATATGACTTCATTCCAGTATTTAGCTGATTGACACCTGCTACTAATTCTGGAGTCTTGGAAGATAATTGATTGAGTCCAGTGTCAACCTGTGAAACTGCACTTGTATAGTTCTGTAAACCATCATTAAATGTACCTAAGCCACTATTCAGTTGCTTTACTCCTGTTACATACGTTGTCAACCCTTTTGTAAATTGATTTGTGCCATCAGAAAAGGTTAAACTTGAACTAGCTAAAGTGTCAAGATTAGAAGACAATGTCTGACTTCCTACAGCTAACTGACTAGCCCCATTGGCCAATTGTTCACTTCCATCAGCTGCCTTCGTTAAACCAGATTTTAAATCTCCCATCTTTTGAAATAAAGCTTTCGTATAGGTTTCGGTTACATTAGCAGAAACATTTTGTTTTAACTGTGTCATGGCAGAATCACTCATCTTACTTGCAATGAAACTATGCCCGCTAGAAGTTTGATAGTTAATATTCATTTGTTCTGGGTGATCTGATAGAATAGAAGCAGCCTTTTCAGATAAGTCACTTGGTAAAGTTACTACCATATAGTAATCACCGTCTTCTAGACCCTTCTTACCTTCTTCTTCACTGACAAAATGAAAATCTAATGATTTATTTTGCTCTAAATTGGACACCATGTCTTTTCCAATAGTCATTGTGTTTCCATTATAAGATGCTTCTTTATCATTATTAACGACCGCTACAGGCAACTCAGATAATTGGCCATATGGATCCCACATAGATGATAAAAATATGATGTTGTATAAAGCAGGAATAAGAGAAATCCCTATCATTACAATGATAAAGGTTGGTTTTTTAAAAATTGCTTTCCATTCTTTAAACATATTGTCTCCTTTTTTACACATATTGTCTAAAATTTTGATATAATAGATTATACATTAAAAATTCTTATTTACAAGTCAAAATTATCATTTTTAGACACTAAGTCTATTTTTGTTCACAAGGAGGAACTATGAAAGAGAGCAACAAACGCTTAAAAACCAAACGTACTATTGAGAACGCCATGGTTCAATTATTAACGGGACAACCATTTGATCAAATTAGCACTATTAAGCTGGCAGAAAAAGCCGGAATTAGTCGTTCTAGTTTTTATACTCATTACAAAGATAAGTATGATATGATTGAACATTACCAAAGTAAGCTTTTTCATACCTTTGAGTATATTTTCCAAAAACACGCAAATCATAAAAGAGATGCTATTCTAGAAGTGTTTGAATACTTAGAGTCTGAACCTTTACTAGCTGCTCTTCTATCTGAAAATGGTACAAAAGAGATACAAAACTTCCTGAGAAATAAACTTCACATTATGCTTAGCACTGACCTCCAAAAACGCTTTATGCAATTAAATTTAAACAATATTGAGTTAGAGTATAGCAGTATTTATCTAACAAACGCACTATTTGGTGTATGCCAAACCTGGATTGCTCATGGAAAAAAAGAAAGTCCACAAGAAATGACAAACTTTCTTATGAAAATGTTGGGAGATGCAAATTAGAGACAAAAAAAGAACACCAATGGTGTTCTTTTTGTTTAACTCCGCCAGTAGGACTCGAACCTACGACATCATGATTAACAGTCATGCGCTACTACCAACTGAGCTATGGCGGATAATATAGTCCGTACGGGATTCGAACCCGTGTTACCGCCGTGAAAAGGCGGTGTCTTAACCCCTTGACCAACGGACCATCTATCTGTAGCAGATATAACCATTATATCAATTTCTTACTAATTGTCAATCACTTTTTAGATTTTTTCTCCAGAATATCTCTTAATTTCCGTACCTTTAGACGGGTAATTGGACAACGATGATCCTCATAAAAAACCACTTCTAAATTTTTTCGATCAATTTCCCTAATATTTCCTACATTGACAAGAAATGATTTATGAGCAGAATAAAATCTTTGAGTATCTTTATCTTTTTCTTGAATATCCGCCATAGTACCATAAAATTCTTTGGCAAAATTCTTACCAATAATCCTTAATTTATGAGATACTCCTGTTGTTTCAATATATAAAATATCATGGTAGGGAATTTTTAAATCATTTCCCTTGTAATTATAGTCAAAATAATCCACAACATCTTTATTTTCAAGCAGCATACTTTTGGTATATAAGATACTCTGTTCGATACGTTTTTTAAATAATTCATCATTGATATCTTTATCAACAAAATCCAAGGCTGATACTTGATATTTGTAAGTTAAGGTAGCAAATTCTGATCTACTAGTAATAAATACGATAATTGCATAGGGATTGTGGCGACGAATAAACTGTGCTACCTCAAATCCTTTTTTCTCAACACCATGAATATCAATATCTAGAAAATAAAGCTGGTTTACTTCATCATTTTCGATATATTCCTTAAATTCTCGTTCTTTACCTGTTGTTTTATAAGAAATAGGAATATTTAATTCCTTTGAAATTTCATCCAAGGTTCTTTCTAATCTGACTTGATGTTGAATAACATCTTCTAAAATTAATACTTTCATTCAAACTCTCTCTTAAATCTAATAATCTGTCTAAACTTACTATCTTCCATCTCTGTCTCTAAAATGATATTTTCATACTTATCCAAAATATCTTTGACATTATTAAGACCAATTCCTCTATTTCTACCTTTAGTAGAAAAACCTAGTTCAAACAAGTCTTCTGAAGGCGTCATAGTATATTTACACGAATTTTGAATCACGATAACTGTTTCTAAATCCATCTTAATCACTGCAACCTCCATTTGTTTCAAGTAACTTTCTGCAGCACCTTCGACAGCATTGTTCAATAAAACGCTCATAATACGCACAAGATCAAGTAAATCAATTGACAACCTTGTGATAATATCCTTTACTTCTAGTGTAAACTCTACGTCCTTATTTCTTGCATATACAATAGATTGAGCAATTAAACTTCGTAAAGCTGAATCTTCTATATTGTTTAAATCAAAGTATGTATACTTATCTGAACGTAATTTTTGATTAGCTTTGACTAGAACTTGATTGTAAATTCTGTCAATTTCCTGTAAATCTTTACTGTCAATTGCCATTTGCATACTGACAAGCATCCCTGCATAATCATGACGAAAACCACGGATTTCATTATACAAAGCCACAATTTCATCTGTGTAAGTCTGTAAATGTTCTTGTTCAAATTTTTTCTGATTTAGAGCAATTTCTCTTTCAACTTGGACCTTCTTGGCATTCATTGCAAAGAAGATTAGTAATAAACAAATAAAGACAATTGTTGCTAAAATACTACCAAAACTATTAAAATGCACATAATTACTTACTATATCTGAAATGAATAATAGGATTTGTAAAGCAAAGAAAGCAAAGATGACCTTTTTAAAAAATGAATAGAGGTAATCTTTATCAAAATAATTGAGCTCCAAGTGAAAATAAAAAATAATTTTTTTTATTACAAAATAAGTCAGCAATAAAACTACTACAAAAAACAAATCTTCATATTTGGTTACAAAAGAATCACCTGTAACAGAGGATATGGTTACGGATAAAAAAGTATGAGTGCTATGATATAATAAAGACAATAGCAGACTGATAAAAATAGCTTTGTATTTATCAAACTTTTTTAACCCTATTAAATAAAAAAATATAATACAGGTAAATGAAATTTTTTCCATTCCAAATCCATCTAGATAAATAAAATAGAATAAAACTTCAACTATAAACTGTAATATAAATACCCAAGAAATAAACAGATATCTTTCTTTTTTTGTTGCCTTACAAATGAGTTCATAGCTATTTGTTAGAATAAGAATATGAAGAATAACTATGAGTATTTTCAATAAATCCATTATATCTCCCTATAATGTTTTCTCTTTTTTCTTATAAATGAACTTACCAATCTATTATACAAAATGTGATTTATATTATAAGTGATCATTCTCAACTGCACATTTTTGTACCTGAACTGTCAATTTTTACAAAAAACGCTGGGTTTCCCCAGCGTTAAATCTAGTATATGATCCCAGCAGGATTCGAACCTGCGACCGTTCGCTTAGAAGGCGAATGCTCTATCCAGCTGAGCTATGAGACCTAACTAGTTTATCTTATCAAAATAATCGAAAATAGTCAATCCTATTTATGATAGGGAGAACCTTGTTGGATGGTAAAGGCTCGATATATCTGTTCTACAAGAACTAGACGCATTAATTGGTGAGGAAGAGTTAAACGACCAAAACTAAGGGATAGATTCGCACGCTTTTTTACTTGAGGAGAGAGTCCTAAACTCCCACCGATAACAAAGGTTAAGGTTGAAAAACCATTAATAGATGCTTGTTCTAACTGTTTACTGAATTCTTCAGAAGACAAGGTTTTCCCTTCAATAGCTAAAACGACAACAAATTCTCTATCCCCAATTTTGGAAAGGATTCGATTTCCCTCTAAATCCAAGATTTTTTCATTTTCAGAATCACTAGCACGATCGGGAGTCTTTTCATCAGCTAATTCGATCATTTCTACGGCAGCAAATCGTGATATTCTTTTAGAATATTCTGCAATTCCATCTTTGAGATACTTTTCTTTTAGTTTTCCAACTGTTACAAGTTTAATTTTCATGCTTCTATTTTACCATAATCGTGTTCTATTCACATCTTATTCACAAATGAAAAAGGTGAAAAACACAATAAATTCACAAATTTTCAACAATTATCCACAGATTGTTGAAAACTTAAGTTTTTTAAGTTAGAATTAAGTTAATAATCTTATACTTTCACTAATTAATCAAATATGGAGGATTCTATGAAAAACTTAAACAAGTTTTCAAAAACAATTGGACAACTTTTACTAGTTATTCTTATTAGCTTTTTTAGTGGTCTATTAGGAAGTTTGGCTGTTCTTCAGTTCAACCAAAAGCAAGGAGGTGGAGAACAAAATAGTGCAGCAGTCACTCAGACTGCTTCGAAAAATGAAAATTCTACCACACAGGCTGTAGATAAAGTTAAAGATGCAGTTGTATCGATTATCACTTATTCAGAAAACTCTCAAGGTGGTTTTGTTGGAACTGATGATACTGATACAGATTCAAACACTGAACAAATTAACAGTGAAGGTTCTGGTGTTATTTATAAAAAAGAAGGTGAATCTGCCTATTTAGTTACTAATACTCACGTTATTAATGGCGCTAAAAAAGTTGACGTTCGTTTGACTGATGGAACAAAAGTCCCAGGTGAAATTGTTGGTTCTGATACCTATTCTGATATTGCAGTAGTAAAAATATCTTCAGAAAAAGTTTCTACAGTTGCTGAGTTTGGTGATTCAAGTCAATTAGCTGTTGGAGAAACGGCTATCGCAATCGGTAGTCCTTTAGGTTCAGAATATGCAAATACAGTTACTCAAGGGATTGTATCAAGCTTGAACAGACATGTTTCTTTGAAAGCTGAAGATGGTCAAGCCATTTCAACAAATGCCATCCAAACAGACACAGCTATTAACCCTGGTAACTCTGGAGGTCCTTTGATTAACATTCAGGGAGAAGTTATCGGTATTACATCAAGTAAAATTGCCTCAAATGGTGGAACATCTGTAGAAGGCCTTGGTTTTGCTATTCCTGCAAATGATGTTATTAATATTATTAAACAATTAGAAAAAGATGGAAAAGTAACTCGACCAGCGCTTGGTATCCACATGGTTAACTTAACAAACCTCAGCACAGCTGACCTTCAAAAATTAAAACTTCCTAACAACGTTACTTCTGGTGTAGCTGTTCGTTCTGTTCAAAAGAACATGCCTGCAAATGGACATTTACAACAATATGATGTTATCACAAAAATAGATGATACTAAAATTTCTTCTACTACTGAATTACAAAATGCACTTTACAGTCACTCTATTGGTGATGAAATGACTGTAACTTATTACCGTAATGGTAAAGAAGAAAAAACTACAATCAAACTAGATAAGAGTACAAGTGATTTAAATTAATAGTTTACATATTTGTAAACCTACTTTACAGAATATTAAAGATATGATACTGTAGAAATATGGAAGAACTCAAACTAATTCGTATCAGTGATATTCAAAAAAATCCCTATCAACCTCGTAAAGAATTCTCAAAAGAAAAAATTCAAGAACTTGCCCAATCTATTAAAGAAAATGGTTTAATTCAACCCATTATTGTCCGTCAATCTCCAGTTATCGGATATGAAATCCTAGCTGGAGAAAGACGGTATCGGGCATCGATAGCAGCTGGGCTATCAGAAATTCCTGTAATCATCAAAAAATTATCTGATCAGGATATGATGGTTCACTCAATCATTGAAAATTTACAACGAGAAGACTTAAATCCGATTGAAGAAGCAAAAGCTTATCAATCTTTAATTGATAAAGGATATACTCATGCAGACATTGCTGAAAAAATGGGGAAATCACGCCCTTATATCACTAATCTTGTTCGATTGCTAACGCTCCCTGATTTTATTTTAAAAGAAGTAGAAACTGGAAAATTGTCTCAAGCACATGCTAGACTTCTAATCCAACTACCTTTGAAAGAACAAAAAAATTTACTCAATCGCATTCAGAAAGAGGATTTATCAGTTCGGCAGGTGGAACATCTACTTAAAGAAGAAAAAAATAAGAAGAAAACCAAAGAAAAAGATCACTTTATCAAAGAAGAAGAAGAAAATTTGAAAAAATTGTTGGGATTAGATGTCCAAATCGTCCTTCAAAAAAAAGAGGCAGGAAAAATAACTATCTCTTTTCATAATCAAGAAGAATACCAACGTTTTATTAACAGCCTGAAATAAGGCTGTTATTTTATTTTTCTAAACTCACATACTTATCCACTGGATTAGTATAGAAAAAGTCTATTAAATCAAAATCTAAACCTTTTATCCACAAGTTGTGGATAAATCTTTTAAACATTGTGGATTGTTTTTCACAAGTTGTGGAAAAATTGCTTTCTATGTGATAAAATAGTGTTTAAGATTACACCATTTAGAAAAGGAGGAGTTTGTTGTTGAAAGAAAAACAATTTTGGAATCAGATTTTAGAATTAGCTAAAGAGAGATTGACTCGATCAATGTTTGATTTCTACGCAACACCTGCTGAATTAATAAAGGTTGAGGGAAATGTAGCTACCATATTTTTGCCCAGATCTGAAATGGAAATGGTTTGGAGTACAAAACTCAATGATATTATTGTAGCTGTCGGTTTTCAAATCTATGATACTGAAATAAAAGCTCAATATGTATTGACTAAAGAAGATTCTAATACCTCCGATATAGCAAGCAATGTTGAAAACAGTAATCATCAACAGGAAGAAATTAAAAAATCTATACCCTATTCAGAAACAGGATTAAGAGACATTTATACTTTTGATAATTTTATCCAAGGTGATGGAAATATTTGGGCTAAGTCTGCTGCTTTAGCCGTCTCGGAAGATCCTGGACTAACTTATAATCCTCTGTTTATATATGGAGGACCTGGTCTAGGTAAAACTCACTTGCTCAATGCTTTGGGGAACGAAATTCTCAAAAAAAATCCTAATGCGCGTGTAAAATATATTCCTGCTGAAAGTTTTATTAATGAATTTTTAGATCATCTAAGACTCAATGATATGGATAATTTTAAAAAAACCTATCGAAGTCTAGATCTCCTTCTTATTGATGATATTCAATCTCTCAGCGGAAATAAAGTGCAAACTCAGGATGAATTTTTCAATACATTTAACAAACTTCACAGTAATAATAAACAGATCGTTTTAACGAGTGACCGTAGGCCAGAACAACTAGAAAATCTACCTGAGCGACTTGTCACGCGCTTCTCATGGGGATTAACAACGGATATTACTCCACCTGATTTTGAAACTCGTATCGCTATCTTAAACAGTAAAACAGAGGATTTAGATTATCATTTTCAACCTGACACAATCGAATATTTGGCTGGCCAGTTTGATTCAAATGTACGTGAATTAGAAGGTGCGCTCAAAGATATTAGTCTCATGGCTAAAGTCAAACAAATCAACACTATAACTGTGGATATTGCATCTGAGGCTATACGTGCTAGAAAACAAAGCGTCAGCACCATGATCGTCATTCCGATTGAAAAAATCCAAGAGGAAGTCGGAAAATTTTATGATGTGAGCGTTAAGGAGATGAAGGGAACTAGACGTGTTCAGAATATTGTTCTAGCTCGTCAAGTTGCTATGTACCTAGCTAGAGAATTAACTGATAACAGTCTTCCAAAAATCGGAAAAGAATTTGGTGGTAAAGATCATACAACCGTCATTCATGCTCATGCAAAAATCAAATCTATGATTGAAACTGATGATAAATTACGTATAGAAATCGAAACCATCAAAAAGAAAATCAAATAACTTGTGGATAAGTGTTTAAATTTTTACTGATTTATTAACAAATTTTAAACAAGTATAACTTCTTGATTTTTCTAAACTAAACTTGGTTTTCCACAGATTTCACACAGCCTACTATTACTATTAACCTTCTAATAATAAAAATAAATAAAGGAGATTCCATGATTCATTTTTCTATTAATAAAAATTTATTCCTGCAATCATTAAATATTACAAAACGTGCTATTAATTCAAAAAATGCTATTCCTGTTTTATCAACTATTAAAATTGATGTGACTAACGAAGGAATTACATTAATTGGATCAAATGGTCAAATTTCAATTGAGAATTTCATTTCTCAAAAAGATGAAAATGCAGGTCTTTTGATTAACTCTTTAGGATCAATTCTTTTAGAAGCTTCTTTCTTTATCAATGTTGTTTCTAGTCTTCCAGATGTGACTCTTGATTTTAAAGAAATTGAACAACATCAAATTGTACTAACAAGTGGAAAATCAGAAATTACTCTGAAAGGAAAAGACAGCGAACAGTATCCACGTATTCAGGAAATTGCAGCAAGTAATCCTCTAGTTCTTGAAACAAAACTTCTTAAGAAAATTATCAATGAAACTGCTTTTGCTGCTAGTGTACAAGAAAGCCGTCCAATCTTGACTGGTGTACACTTTGTCCTAAGTAATCATCAAGAATTAAAAACAGTAGCAACAGACTCACATCGTCTCAGCCAGAAAAAATTAACTCTTGAAAAAAATAGTGATAATTTTGATGTTGTTATCCCAAGTCGCTCTCTACGCGAATTTTCAGCTGTTTTTACGGACGATATCGAAACAGTAGAGATTTTCTTCGCAAACAACCAAATTCTCTTTAGAAGCGAAAATATTAGCTTCTATACACGTCTCTTAGAAGGTAATTATCCTGATACAGATCGTCTGATTCCAACAGATTTTAATACGACAGTAACTTTTGATGTTGTGAATCTACGTCAATCTATGGAACGTGCACGTCTTTTATCAAGTGCTACTCAAAATGGAACTGTAAAATTAGAAATCAAACAAGGAGTAGTTACAGCTCATGTAAATTCTCCAGAAGTTGGTAAAGTAAACGAAGAAATCGATACAATTGCTGTATCTGGTGAAGATTTAACTATTAGCTTTAATCCAACTTACTTGATTGAAGCACTAAAAGCCTTGAATAGTGAAAAGGTAACAATCAGCTTCATTTCAGCAGTTCGTCCATTTACCTTGGTACCGGCTGATACAGATGAAGATTTCATGCAGCTGATTACACCAGTTCGTACAAATTAAGTTAAAGAGGTTGAGCCTAGCTCACCTCTTTTATGATATAATCAGAAATATGAAAAGGAGAGTAGTATGTATCAAGTTGGAAATTTTGTTGAAATGAAAAAACCACATGCTTGTACAATCAAATCTACAGGCAAAAAAGCGAATCGTTGGGAAATTACACGTCTAGGTGCAGATATCAAAATAAAATGCAGTAATTGTGATCATGTTGTCATGATGAGTCGCTATGATTTTGAAAGAAAAATGAGTAAAATTATCGACTAAATGCAAGTAGTTAGAGGGTTAGCAAGTTTTCCCTTTTTGTGTTATAATATTGAAGATTGAAATGTGAACGGAGAATGAGAAATTATGGCTTTAACAGCAGGTATCGTGGGTTTGCCAAACGTTGGTAAATCAACCCTATTTAATGCAATTACAAAAGCAGGAGCAGAGGCTGCAAACTATCCATTTGCAACTATTGACCCAAACGTTGGGATGGTAGAAGTTCCAGATGAACGTCTACAAAAATTGACTGAAATGATTACTCCTAAGAAGACAGTTCCAACAACCTTTGAATTTACAGATATTGCAGGGATTGTAAAAGGTGCATCAAAAGGAGAAGGTCTCGGTAATAAATTCTTGGCCAATATACGTGAAGTTGATGCCATTGTCCATGTAGTTCGTGCCTTTGATGATGAGAATGTCATGCGTGAGCAAGGTCGTGAAGATGCTTTTGTAGATCCATTAGCAGATATTGATACCATTAACCTAGAATTGATTCTTGCTGACTTAGAATCTGTTAATAAACGCTATGCGCGTGTGGAAAAGATGGCACGTACGCAAAAAGATAAGGAATCAGTTGCAGAATTTAACGTTCTCCAAAAGATTAAACCTGTCCTTGAAGACGGTAAGTCAGCACGTACCATTGAATTTACAGATGAAGAGCAAAAGGTTGTTAAAGGTCTTTTCCTCTTGACTACGAAACCAGTTCTTTATGTAGCAAATGTGGATGAGGATGTTGTTGGAGACCCAGACTCTATTGATTATGTGAAGAAAATTCGTGAATTCGCAGCAACAGAAAATGCAGAGGTAGTAGTCATTTCAGCGCGTGCTGAAGAAGAAATTTCTGAGTTAGACGACGAAGATAAAAAAGAGTTTCTTGAAGCCATTGGTTTGACAGAATCAGGTGTGGACAAGTTGACTCGTGCAGCTTACCATCTATTAGGACTTGGAACTTACTTCACAGCTGGTGAAAAAGAAGTTCGTGCTTGGACCTTTAAACGTGGCATGAAAGCTCCTCAAGCTGCTGGAATTATCCACTCTGACTTCGAAAAAGGCTTTATTCGTGCAGTGACTATGTCTTATGATGATTTGATTAAATACGGCTCTGAAAAGGCGGTAAAAGAAGCTGGACGCTTGCGTGAAGAAGGAAAAGAATATGTCGTTCAAGATGGCGATATTATGGAATTCCGCTTTAACGTATAATCAACATTTTTAATAGTGTCAATTAGGTTGGAAAAAAATTCCAACCCTTTTAGCTTTTGAAAGGAAATTTAAATGACAAAATTACTTGTAGGATTGGGAAATCCAGGGGATAAATATTTTGAGACAAAGCATAATGTTGGTTTTATGTTGATTGACCAACTAGCAAAAAAACAGAATGTATCTTTTACACACGATAAAATATTCCAAGCTGAATTAGCTTCATTTTTCCTTAATGGTGAAAAAATTTATCTGGTAAAACCCACTACTTTTATGAATGAAAGTGGGAAAGCAGTTCATGCTTTATTAACCTACTATGGTTTAGATATCGAAGATTTACTGATTATTTACGATGATCTTGACATGGAAGTAGGAAAAATTCGACTTCGCGCTAAAGGATCAGCTGGCGGTCATAATGGTATCAAGTCAATTATCCAACATATTGGTACACAGGTTTTCAATCGTGTAAAGATTGGTATCGGTAGACCTAAAAAAGGAATGTCTGTTGTTCACCACGTTTTGAGTAAATTTGACAAGGATGACTATATAGGTATTTTACAGTCTATTGACAAGGTTGACGATGCTGTAAATTGTTATTTACAAGAGAAAAACTTTGAAAAAATAATGCAGAAATACAATGGGTAAGGGAATGTCATTAATCGAATTCTTTTTAGAGAACAAGCAGATACAATTATGGAGTGAACATTTATCTCTCAAGCAGAGGGAATTACTACTAGGTCTCTCTGGTTCAGCAAAGTCTTTAGCTATTGCAAGTAGTGTTAAAAATCAGAACAAGATTATAGTAATGACATCTACTTATGGAGAAGCTGATCGTCTAGTAAATGATTTAATTTCTATCCTGGGTACTGATATGGTTTATCCATTTTTAGTAGATGATTCACCAATGGTAGAATTTTTAGTATCGTCTCAAGAAAAGATTTTTTCAAGAGTTGAAGCCTTGCGTTTTCTAAGAGATAAATCTCAAAAAGGAATACTAGTTTGTAACATGGCAGCTAGCCGTTTATTCTTACCAGATCCTCAAGTCTTTGATAACAGTGTGTTAAAACTTGAAGTTGGCGAAGAGTGTGAACAAAGAGAATTAAAAAGTCAATTGATTTCACTTGGTTATAAAAAAGTTACTCAAGTTCAAAGTCAAGGTGAATTTAGTCTTCGAGGGGATATTTTAGATATCTTTGAAACTTCACAACTATCTCCTTACCGAATAGAATTTTTTGGTGATGAAATAGATGGGATTAGAGAATTCGACGCAGATACACAATTATCAAAAGATAGTCAATCTCAAGTCTTAATCTATCCAGCTAGTGACATTTTATTAACTGTTGAGGATTACAATCGTGGTCAACAATTCTTAGAACATGAGATGGATAAAACTATTTCACCTACATTAAAGTCGTACCTAGAAGAAGTTTTTAGTTGTGTGAAAGAGCAAGTTCTTCATGCTGATATTCGTAAATTTTTGTCTGTTTTTTATAAAAAACAGTGGACATTGATTGACTACTTGAACCAAGCGCCTATTATCTTTGATGATTTTCAAAAAATCATGAATCAGTATGATACTTTTGATAAGGAAACAGCTGGATACTTTACAGAGGATTTACACAATAGTAAAGCTGTATCAAGTTTACAATATTTTGCTGATGTAGAAAGTCAGTTAAAAAAATATTTACCAGCTAGCTTCTTTTCGAATTTTCAAAAGGGACTTGGAAATCTAAAATTTGATCATCTTTATCAATTTAATCAATATCCTATGCAAGAATTCTTCAATCAGTTTTCTTTTCTGAAAGAAGAAATTGAACGCTATAAAAAATTAAAATATACGATTGTTCTTCAATCAAGTAGCCAAACCGAACTAAAAAAACTGTCAACGATTCTTGATGAATATAGCATTAAAGTTGACAATAGTAATCAAAGTGAAATCTGTAAAGGAACTGTCAATCTTGTTGAAGGAAACCTTCGTCATGGTTTTCATTTTGTGGATGAGAATCTTGTATTCATCACTGAGTATGAAATATTCAAAAAGAAAATTAAACGTAAATACAGAAGACAAAATATCAGTAATGCTGAAAGATTAAAGGATTATAGTGAACTCCAAAAAGGAGATTATGTTGTTCATCAAATTCATGGGATTGGTCAATATTTAGGAATCGAAACGATTGAACTCAAAGGGATTCACCGAGATTATGTAAGTATCCAATATCAAAATGGAGATCGAATTTCTATCCCTGTAGAACAAATCCAAACCTTATCTAAGTATGTTTCAAGTGACGGTAAGGCTCCAAAGTTAAACAAATTAAACGATGGACGTTTTAAAAAAGCTAAGCAAAAAGTTAAAAATCAAGTTGAAGACATTGCAGATGACTTAATTAAGTTATATGCAGAGAGGAGTCAACTTGAAGGTTTTGCATTTTCAAAAGATGATGAAGATCAGGTTGCTTTTGATGAGGCTTTCCCTTATGTTGAAACTGAGGACCAACTTCGAAGTATCGAAGAAATTAAGAAAGATATGCAGGCTTCTCAACCAATGGATCGACTTTTGGTTGGAGATGTTGGTTTCGGTAAGACTGAGGTGGCCATGCGAGCTGCTTTTAAGGCTGTAAACAATCATAAACAGGTTGTTGTTTTAGTACCTACTACAGTTTTGGCTCAGCAACATTATAATAATTTCAAGGAAAGATTTGAACAGTTTGCTGTCAATGTAGATGTTTTGAGTCGTTTTAGAAGTAAAAAAGAGCAGACTGAAACACTTGAAAAATTGAAAAAAGGCCAAGTTGATATCCTGATAGGAACCCATCGAGTTTTGTCTAAAGATGTTGAATTTGCTGATTTAGGCTTGATTATCATCGATGAAGAACAACGTTTTGGTGTCAAACATAAGGAAGCTTTGAAGGAATTAAAAAAGAAGGTTGATGTCTTAACTTTGACAGCTACACCAATTCCTCGAACTCTACATATGTCTATGCTAGGTATTCGAGATTTATCTGTCATCGAAACTCCCCCAACCAATCGATATCCTGTACAAACCTATGTCCTTGAGCAGAATGATCTTGTCATTCGAGATGCTGTATTGAGAGAAATTGATCGTGGTGGTCAGGTTTACTATCTTTACAATAAAGTTGACACGATTGAAAAGAAGGTTTCAGAGTTACAAGAACTGATTCCAGAAGCTTCTATTGGTTTTGTTCATGGTCAAATGAGTGAAATTCGTTTGGAGAATACACTACTTGACTTTATTGAAGGTGAATATGATATTTTAGTAACAACAACAATCATTGAAACAGGAGTAGACATTCCAAATGCCAATACCTTGTTTATAGAAAATGCAGACCACATGGGATTGTCAACCTTGTATCAATTAAGAGGTCGGGTTGGTCGAAGCAATCGAATCGCTTATGCCTATCTTATGTATCGACCTGACAAATCATTGACAGAAGTTTCTGAGAAGAGATTGGAGGCAATTAAAGGTTTCACTGAATTGGGTTCTGGTTTCAAAATCGCTATGCGCGATTTATCCATTCGTGGAGCGGGTAATCTTTTAGGAAGTTCGCAGTCCGGTTTTATCGATTCTGTTGGTTTTGAACTCTATTCTCAGTTACTGGAAGAAGCAATTGCTAAGAAACGTGAAAAAGGAAATGCTGAGTTAATTCTGCAAATTGATGCTTATCTTCCGGATGAGTACATTTCGGATGAACGACATAAAATTGAAATTTACAAGAGAATTCGTCAAATTGACAACCGTGTCAATTACGAAGAATTACAAGATGAGTTGATAGACCGATTTGGAGAGTATCCAGATGTAGTTGCTTACCTCTTAGAAATTGGATTAGCTAAAGCTTATCTTGATAAAGTTTTTGTCAATCGTGTTGAAAGAAGAAATAATAAGCTTGTCATTCAATTTGAAAAGATATCCCAACAACTATTTTTAACACAAGATTATTTCCAGGCTCTTTCTCAGACAAATTTGAAGGCTAATATTTCTGAAAATCAAGGTTTAATCGAAGTTGTTTTTGATATTCGAAATAAAAAAGACTATGAGATTTTAGAAGGACTCTTAACCTTTGGAGAATCGTTAGCGAAGATAAAAGACTTAAAAGAGTCACATTAGGGCTTACCTTTTTTCTTCTATAAAAGGGATAAAAATGGTACAATAATAATTTGAGGTATTATAAGATGAGATTAGATAAATATTTAAAAGTATCACGAATTATTAAACGCCGTACGGTAGCTAAGGAAGTTGCAGATAAAGGGCGAATCAAGGTAAATGGTATCCTTGCTAAAAGTTCAACTGATTTAAAAATCAATGATCAGGTTGAAATTCGTTTTGGAAATAAATTGTTGCTTGTAAAGGTGCTCGAAATGAAAGATAGCACAAAAAAAGAAGATGCAGCTGGAATGTATGAAATTATCAGTGAAACAAGGGTAGAAGACGATGTATAAAAAAATAGTCCAAATGAATAATTCATTTATTCAAAATGAACACCAACGACGTAAATACATGATGGAAGAACGTCAAAAACGTAATCGTTTTATGGGTTGGGTTTTGATTTTGATTATGTTGCTATTCATCTTACCAACTTACAATTTAGCACAAAGTTACCAACAATTACTAACACGTCGCCAGCAACTAGCTGATTTGAAAAAACAATATCAGGACTTGAGCGATGAAAAGGATAAAGAAGCTAGTTTAGCAACTAAGCTAAAAGATGAATCCTATGCGGCTAAATATTCCCGTGCAAAATATTATTATTCAAAAACATGGGAGGAAGTTTATACAATTCCGGACTTACTTCCTAGGTAATGCGAAATGGAAAATTTATTAGATATTATCGAAAAATTTTTAAGTCAGTCAGATGAAAAATTAGATGAGTTAGCTCAAAAGAATCATCTGTTACGGCTACAAGAAGAAGAGGGGAAAAAGAATGCGTAAATTTTTAGTGATATTACTACTTCCTATTTTCCTAAAAAGCGTTCAAGTAGTAAGCACTGAGAATCCAGTTATCATTCCAAAACAAGAAGTTTATTCTTTAACTCATACTCCGTATCATTTTTATTATCAAGATACTATAGAATCTCCAAAATTTTATGGTGAGACGCCAGTTTATTCTACAGAAGACCTGATTAATGAATCGGGTAAAGTAAATGCAGAAACAAAATTATCTGTTTTAGAATGGCGATTAAATAAACAAGGACAACCTGTCTTTAAATTGTCAAATAATCAATTTGTAATGGCTGATAAACGACTTTTATACGATAGTTCCATCGTAAACGATTTTTCTAAACGAGTATGGCTAGAACCGGGATTTGTCGTTTATAATAGTCCTTATGATCAACAAGAATTAAAGTCTACTTTAGCGCCTTATAAAGAAGTTGAAGCAGATATGTCTATTTTTGCTGAAGGTCGTGAATTCTTACATATCAAGCAAACAGGCTGGATTTCGACGGATTACATTTCCAACGATGACAATCGTATCCAGAAAGTACAAGAGTTGTTATCTGCAAATTATCAAAATGAACAGTTCTCTATTTATGTGAAACAATTGAGTACAGGTAAGGAAGCTGGCATTAATGAAAATCAAAAAATGTACGCTGCTAGTGTTATGAAATTACCTTATCTTTATTCTGTTCAGGAAAAAATCAATCAAGGTGATTACCAACTTGATATGAAATTGAAGTATGTTTCCGAAGTTAATGATTTCCCTGGCTCTTATAAACCAGAAGGAAGCGGAAGTCTCCCTAAAACAGCGGACAATAAAGAATACACAATCAAAGATTTAATCACAAAAACTGCAAAAGAATCTGACAATGTAGCTCATAATATTCTTGGTTATTATATTACGAATAAATCAGATGAAGCCTTTAAAAAAGAGATGACTACTATCGCAGGTGAGGAATGGGATGTGACAGATAAGTTGGCTTCAGCTAAAATGGCTGGTCAAGTTATGGAATCTATTTACAATCAAAATGGTTTTGTTTTAGAATCCTTATCACAAACATCATTTGATAATCAGAGGATTGCTAAGAATATTTCTGCTAAGGTAGCCCATAAAATTGGGGATGCAGATGAATTTAAACACGATGTAGGAATAGTCTATACAGATTCTCCTTTCATTATTTCAATCTTTACCAAAAATTCTGATTACGATACCATTTCTAAAATTGCTAAGGATGTCTACGAGGTCCTAAAATGAGAGACCGCGATTTTTTAAATCATTTTCTAGAAAAAGGTTACTTTGAAGGACATTCAAGAGTTGTGCTAGCCTTGTCTGGTGGATTGGATTCGATGTTTCTTTTTCAAGTTCTTTTGACTTATCAAAAAGAACTTGGTATTGAATTGTTTTTAGCACATGTAAATCATAAACAACGACCAGAGTCAGATAAGGAAGAAAATGAATTAAGAAAATTAGCTGAACAAGCTGGAGTTCCAATTTATGTAGCTTGTTTTACTGGAGATTTTTCAGAAGCGAATGCTCGTCAATTTCGCTATGAATTTTTTAGAGAAGTGATGGAGAAAACTTCATCTACAGCTCTTGTAACAGCTCATCATGCAGATGATCAAGTTGAGACAATCTTTATGCGATTGATTAGAGGTGTTAGACTACACCATTTATCAGCTATTAAAGAAAGACAAATATTTGATAAGGGAGAGTTGATTCGTCCTTTGTTGTCTTTTTATAAGAAGGATTTTCCTGAAATTGAGCATTTTGAAGATTCAACAAATAAAAAAAATCACTATCTTCGCAATCGTATTCGCAACCTCTATCTGCCACAGTTAGAAAAAGAAAATGTTCAGGTAAAAAAAGCAATTTTAGAGTTTGGAAAAGAAGTTTCTGATTATCAAATTGCTCTGGCTGAATTATCTCAAGCGGTTGATGTAGAAGATTTAACTCAGTTTTTATCTTTTAGTGAAGCAACGCAAGGAGTTTTACTACAACAATACCTTAGTCGTTTTGCTGATTTAAATGTAACAAGAGAACAATTTCAAGAAATTCATCATATTTTAAAAACTAAGAGTCAATATCGCCATAATATAAAAAATGGTTATGAACTTATAAAAGAATACCAGCACTTTCAAATTAGTAAAATCAGACCAAAGTCTGATGAAAAAAGTAGTGAGTGTGTGTTAAACTATCAAAATCAAGTTTATTATGAAGGTTTTCTATTTTCATTTGGAATTCCTCTAAAAGGTGAAAATGTTCAACAAATAAATGTTTCCCGTGAAACATCATTGATTTTGCGGCATCGACAGCCAGGTGATTATTTGATAATAAATGGTCATCGAAAAAAAGTAAGGCGACTTTTTATTGATTTAAAAATACCTGCAGAAAAACGAAAAAATGCGATTATTGTTGAGCAATTCGGAAAGATTTGTTCAATTTTAGGAATTGAACTCAGTGATTTGAGTATAAAAACGAAAAATGATATAATGAACACTGTACTTTATATAGAAAAAATAGATAGGTAAAATCATGTTAGAACAAGACATCAAGAAAATTATGATTTCGCAAGATGAAATTACAGAAGCAGCTAAGAAGTTAGGTGCTCAATTGACAAAAGATTATGAAGGGAAAAATCCGATTTTAGTTGGAATTTTAAAAGGATCTATTCCTTTTATGGCAGAATTAGTCAAATATATCGACACTCACCTTGAAATGGATTTTATGATGGTTTCTAGTTATCATGGTGGAACTGTAAGTAGTGGTGTCATTAATATCAAACAAGATGTCACTCAAGATGTTAAAGGTAGACACATTGTCTTTGTAGAAGATATTATTGATACTGGACAAACATTAAAAAGTTTGAGAGATATGTTTACTGCTAGAGAAGCAGCGTCTGTTAAGATTGTTACTATGCTGGATAAACCAGAAGGACGTACTGTAGAAATTGAAGCAGATTATACATGTTTTACAATTCCAAATGAATTCGTTGTAGGCTATGGTTTAGACTATAATGAAAATTATCGTAACCTTCCTTATGTAGGTGTATTGAAAGAGGAAGTTTACTCAAAATAGAAGGGTAAGTTGTTGAATGCAAAAACAAAATAATGGTTTTATAAAAAATCCATTTCTTTATTTGTTGATGATTTTCTTGCTAGTAACGGGATTCCAGTACTTTTTCGCTGGGAGAGTTGCCGGGCACAGTCAACAAATTAAATACTCAGAATTGGTGCAGGAAATCACTAATGACAATGTAAAAGAAATAACCTATCAACCAAGTGGTAGTATTATTGAAGTGTCTGGTGTCTATAAAACTGCTAAAACAGAAAAACCGGAAACAGGTATTCAGTTTTTCACACCTTCTGCAACAAAAGTAGAAAAATTTACAAGTATTATTCTTCCATCGGATACTACTGTAGCAGATTTGCAAAAACTAGCTGGTGAACACCAAACACAAGTTGAAGTCAAGCACGAAAGCTCAAGTGGTATGTGGATTAACATCCTAGTTTCGGTAGTGCCATTTGCTATTTTATTCTTCTTCCTATTTTCTATGATGGGAAATATGGGAGGAAACAGCGGACGCAATCCGATGAGTTTTGGACGCAGTAAAGCTAAGGCTGCTAATAAGGAAGATATCAAAGTACGCTTTTCAGATGTAGCAGGAGCTGAAGAAGAAAAACAAGAACTTGTTGAAGTTGTTGAATTCTTGAAAGATCCAAAACGCTTTACAAAATTAGGTGCTCGTATCCCAGCTGGTGTTCTCTTAGAGGGACCTCCGGGAACTGGTAAAACATTACTTGCTAAAGCAGTAGCAGGAGAAGCTGGAGTACCGTTCTTTAGTATTTCAGGTTCTGACTTCGTAGAAATGTTCGTTGGTGTCGGTGCCAGCCGTGTACGTTCACTCTTTGAGGACGCTAAAAAAGCAGCGCCAGCTATTATCTTCATCGATGAAATTGATGCCGTTGGTCGCCAACGTGGTGTCGGTCTTGGTGGAGGTAATGATGAACGTGAACAAACCTTGAACCAACTCTTGATTGAAATGGATGGTTTTGAAGGAAATGAAGGGATAATTGTCATTGCGGCAACGAACCGTTCAGATGTTCTAGATCCAGCCCTTCTTCGTCCAGGTCGTTTTGACAGAAAAGTATTGGTTGGTCGTCCAGATGTTAAAGGACGCGAAGCAATTCTGAAAGTCCATGCTAGAAATAAACCTCTAGCAGAAGATGTGGATTTGAAGTTAGTAGCACAACAAACTCCAGGTTTTGTTGGTGCTGATTTAGAAAATGTATTGAACGAAGCGGCATTAGTTGCTGCCCGTCGTAACAAATCAGTCATTGATGCTTCTGATATTGATGAGGCAGAAGACCGCGTTATTGCAGGGCCTTCTAAGAAAGATAAAACTGTTTCTCAAAAAGAACGTGAAATGGTTGCTTATCACGAAGCCGGGCACACTATCGTAGGGTTAGTCTTATCAAATGCGCGTGTCGTTCATAAGGTAACAATTGTTCCACGTGGTCGTGCAGGTGGTTACATGATTGCTCTTCCAAAAGAAGATCAAATGTTGCTATCTAAAGAAGATATGAAAGAACAATTAGCTGGTTTGATGGGTGGACGTGTTGCTGAAGAAATCATCTTTAATGTCCAAACAACAGGTGCATCAAACGACTTTGAGCAAGCTACACAAATGGCGCGTGCAATGGTTACAGAGTATGGTATGAGTGAAAAACTCGGACCTGTTCAATACGAAGGTAATCATGCTATGTTTGGTGCTCAAACTCCACAAAAATCTATTTCAGAACGTACTGCATATGAAATTGATGAAGAAGTTCGAGCATTGTTGAATGAAGCACGTAATAAAGCAGCTGAAATTATTCAATCAAATCGTGAAACGCATAAATTAATTGCAGAAGCCTTATTGAAATATGAAACATTGGATAGTACACAAATCAAATCTCTTTACGAAACAGGGAAAATGCCTGAATCAGTAGAAGAGGAATCACGTGCCCTATCATATGATGAAGTCAAATCAAAAATGGCTGAAGAAAACTAAAATATTAGTAGACAAGATACAAGAGAGGATACTATTATATCCTCTCTTTCTTATTTATAAAAACTAATCTATGAAAACCAGTAAAAAAATTTCAGAAAAAACAAATCAAACTAGTTGACAAGAATCTAA
>NZ_KV815327.1:0-302 GCF_001814215.1 Streptococcus sp. HMSC062D07 | reverse complement strand
CTTGTTAATGATGGACTAAGTAAGTTTGGATTTGGTGGGCATAAAAGTCATGATGAGATCATGCTTGATAGCTATAATGTTGTGACAATTTATAGTAAAGAACTATCGAAATTTAATGACTTTTTTGAAGCTCATAATATTCAATTTGTAGAAGAACTAGTGACAGCTTGGAAAACTTTTTCTAAGACCTCACCAGGAATCTCTGAAATCTATGAAAGTAATGGAAAAACTGTTTATGATTTGCCTGAAGAATTAGCTGAATGGGGAATATATTTAGCTGAAACTCGAACAGAATAGGCATA
>NZ_KV815326.1:112880-233500 GCF_001814215.1 Streptococcus sp. HMSC062D07 | reverse complement strand
TGAGGTCGGTGGTTCGAGTCCACTCGTGCCCATTAATAGGAGAATTACTCAAGAGGCTGAAGAGGACGGTTTGCTAAATCGTTAGGTCGGGTAACTGGCGCAAGGGTTCGAATCCCTTATTCTCCGTAATTAAAGAGCTTTATAGCTCTTTTTTTATTGTCTTAGTCTTATATTATTCTTTTTATAACTTTTAAATATTTGATATAATGTAAGTGAAGTCACTACAATAATTAGATAACTATAAAGGAGTTTGTTATGGAAGAAAAGGGTATTTTAGGAGTCTTACTAGTTCTATTCGTGAGTCTTTTTATGTTTGGCTGTAGTAATCATAGTTCCGAAAATTCTAATCATGGGCTTAGTTTATCAACAACTGTTAGTCAATCTAATACTAATGAACAAACTTCCGTAGAGTCTAAGAAAAATTTTAAAGAATTTTACAAGCCAGTTTTTGATAATTATCAAAAAATACTTTCTACACCGAAGGAAGTAAATGCAATCGCTGATCTCTATAAGAGTTTACAAGGCTCCGAACGCACTATCAATAGTTGGTCTGTTGAAAATTCGGTTAACCAAGCAGATGAAATGCGTTATGCCTTTGCAGATTTAAATAACGATGGGATAGAGGAACTTCTGATTGCGGACCTAAATCTGAGTGGCAAATATTTCTTAACCGGCCTATATTATTTGAAAGCCGGGAAACCAGTCCTTTTAGCTGAAGGATTTACTGCTGGTCATGGTGGAGCAAGAAATGCAGCCCTTGTCTATAAAGGAGGAGAGGTTCTGGAGCTTAGCTGGTCCTCAGGTACGGGTCAAGGTTATGGAACTCTTTATCAGCTTAATGATAAGCAAGAGCAAGTGACTATACTCCAAGAAAAAGAGATTCAAATACAAGCAAATGATATTGCTGCTGATTTTGGAAAAAATGCATCGGATCAAATTGACTTAAGAGGCCTCGATTGGCAGAAATTTGAAAGCTCTACTAGCAGCAAGACTATTTCGAGTGAAGAACAAAAGGCGCCTTGGAATGCTAGCAAGTCTGCTAAATTAGAAGCCTTCATAAAAGGGTGGGGAGAAAGACTAGGACAACCCAATTACCAAAAGGGAATCGCAGGAGGAGATGTGGGGGCTGACCACCTCTATACACTTAGGGATGATGGACCAGGTGAGAAAATGAACGCTGAGTATACGGAGACAGGTCTAGGAAATGCCCAGTACCGAATTGTAGAGCGTTATAGTAATTGGGATAAATTTCCAGATGTTCATAGCTATTACTTTGCTATAACCAACACAGGAGAAGCTATCGTCTTTCATTCACCAACAACTAATGGCGGAGTCATGTACTTAAAACCAACAGAAAATACAGAAATTCAAGCGGAGTTTAAACGTTTGGTGGAAGAAGAATAATCAATCATAATGGAGAGTTTGGCCTTAGCCAAACTCTTTTTCTTATATATGATTTCAAATCAAAATTGTTGACAGATGTAATATCTAGTGTTACAATATTATAATAATGATTACACTCTTATAAAAAGTGAGATAAGGATCTTAGCTTTTAAGGAGATGGTGAGGAAGAATATGATTGAATATAAACATGTAGCCTTGCGCTACACGGATAAGGACATTTTAAAAGATGTCAATCTCCGCATTGAAAATGGAGAATTCATGGTGCTAGTGGGTCCTTCAGGATCTGGAAAGACCACCATGATCAAGATGATTAACCGTCTCTTGGAGCCGACAGATGGCAATATTTATATGGATGGGAAACGCATCAAGGACTATGATGAACGGGAACTCCGTCTATCAATAGGTTACGTCTTACAGGCTATTGCTCTTTTTCCAAATCTAACAGTTGCTGAAAATATTGCCCTTATTCCTGAGATGAAGGGCTGGAGTAAGGAACAAATAGCCTCTAAAACAGAAGAACTCTTGGAAAAGGTGGGGCTGCCTGCTGCAGAGTATGCAGAGCGCATGCCTAGCGAGTTATCGGGTGGGGAGCAACAACGGATTGGGATTGTGAGGGCCATCATTGCGGAACCAAAAATCTTACTGATGGATGAGCCTTTCTCTGCTCTCGATGCCATTTCTCGCAAGCAGTTGCAGGCTCTGACTAAAAAATTGCACAAAGAGTTTGGTATGACCACTATCTTCGTGACTCATGATACGGACGAGGCAGTGAAATTAGCAGATAGAATTGCAGTATTGAAGGATGGGGAAATTTGTCAGGTTGCTGACCCTGAAACAATTTTACAAGCACCTTCGACAGACTTTGTAGCAAACTTGTTTGGAGGTGGCCTTCATGTCTAATTTCATTTCAACCTTTCAAGAGCGTTTTAGTGAATGGGTAACAGCTCTGGGACAACACTTACAATTATCTCTTTTAACCTTATTGGTCGCTATTTTTCTGACCATCCCACTTGCGGTTTATCTAAATGGTCACAAAAAAGCATCGACCTGGGTGCTACAAGTTGCAGGTATCTTCCAGACCATTCCTTCCATGGCTCTTCTGGGACTTTTCATTCCATTGATGGGAATTGGAACCTTACCAGCCCTTACAGCTCTAGTCATTTATGCGATTTTCCCAATTTTGGAAAATACAATCACAGCCTTGAACGGCATAGATCCTAGTCTGGAGGAGGCAGGGATTGCTTTTGGAATGACCAAGTGGGAGCGACTTAAGAAGTTTGAAATTCCACTTGCCATGCCTGTTATTGTATCGGGAGTTCGTACAGCAACCGTTATGATCATTGGGACAGCGACTTTAGCCGCTCTTGTTGGAGCTGGAGGATTGGGCTCCTTTATCCTTTTGGGAATTGATCGTCGGAATGCTAGTCTGATTTTAATCGGTGCAATCTCATCAGCCATTTTGGCCATTCTCTTTAATGTTGTTCTCAAATGGTTGGAAAAGGCAAAGCTGCATACGATTGTTGCGACTTTTGCTATCATGGTCCTTGGCTTGGGAGCTAGTTATGCTCCAAGAATCATTCCACATAATGAGAAAGACAATCTGGTTATAGCTGGGAAGTTGGGACCTGAACCTGAGATTCTCATGAATATGTACAAGCTTCTCATTGAGAAAAATACCAATATGACAGTGACGGTTAAACCTAACTTTGGGAAGACTGACTTTCTTTATCAAGCTTTGAAAAAAGGGGACATTGATATTTATCCTGAGTTTTCGGGTACTATAACCGAAAGTTTATTGCAGCCCTCCCCAAAAGTTAGTCATGATCCAGAGAAGGTTTATGAAGTGGCGCGTGATGGTATCTTAAAGCAGGATCAGCTCGCTTTTCTTAAGCCTATGGCTTATCAAAATACTTATGCTATAGCAGTTCCCAAAAAAATTGCGCAAGAATATGGACTTAAGACGATTTCAGACTTGAAAAAAGTAGAAGGACAGCTCAAGGCGGGATTCACTCTGGAGTTTAATGACCGTGAGGATGGAAACAAGGGTTTGCAGTCTGTTTATGGATTAAATCTCAATGTAGCCACTATGGAGCCAGCTCTTCGCTACCAAGCCATCCAGTCAGGAGATATTCAAATCACAGATGCTTACTCAACGGATGCAGAAATTGCTCGTTATGATTTGGTAGTTTTAGAGGATGATAAACAACTCTTCCCTCCATACCAAGGCGCTCCGCTGATGAAAGCTGAATTACTCGAAAAACATCCTGAGTTGGAAGCAGTCCTCAATAAACTAGCTGGTAAAATCACCGAGAGCCAGATGAGTCAGATGAACTATCAAGTCGGAGTAGAAGGCAAGTCTGCTGAAGAAGTAGCACGGGACTTTCTCCTTCAAGAAGGAATTATTCAAAAATAAACGTAGAAAAGACTTTATACTAACAAAAACCCCATCTTGCTTAAGACAAGATAGGGTTTTTGAATTAGATTAAAAGTAGTATAAGTGTTAACAAGACAGCTAGTGAAATCCTTATGATGTGATGAGACTTTTTAAAGGTGCCTTTCTGTTTGTCATTCCAATAGGCTCCGTAACAGATGAGGAAAACTCCGATTATCCAAAGTAATAGAGAAATGATGGGGATAAAAATCTCAAACATAATAGGCATATAGAAATGAAGGAAAAGAGAAAGCATCGTGAGAATACTACCAAAGAGGATGCATTTGATTCCTCTGTTAAAGTTTTTTTTTTAACCTCTAAAGATGCAACTATCAGATGGTAGAGTGAGAAAGGGAGAGTGAGTATAAGAATGATGAGTGCAAGAAAGATAAAGGTGTAGATAGGATTCTTCCTTTCATTTAGTATTTAAATCTATAATTTTTTAGAGTTCATTTCCATTACGTCTAAGTAAAATCTCACGACTTGGTTTTCCTTATAGGATTTTCCTTTTTTGATCCACCAGGTCAATGTTTCGATAAAGTTAGTTACGACAAAATGCTTGAGATAGGAAGTAGGAATATTAGGATAGGAAACTTGCAAGTCCTCTGCTACCATGGGGTAAACATGATGTTCTAGCTCTTTCTGTAATTGACGGAGGAAGTAGTCGTTTTTTGAGAAAAGGAGGCTGGTGACGTGGTCCTGGTTTTTCTTAAAATGTGAAAAGATATGGGACAAATAAGCTTCTGTAGATATATTTTTCTCGCGTTCAAAAAGATGATGAAAGAGATAACGGCAGAGCTCGTCTAGGAGTATTTCTTTACTTTCATAATGGCTATAAAAGGTGGAACGTCCCACATCTGCGAGATCAATGATTTCTTGAACCGTGATGGTTTCATAGTCTTTTTGGTTGAGTAATTGTAAAAAAGCATTATAAATAGCTTTCCGAGTTTTGGTGATGCGACGATCTTGAGCTGGCATATGGACAATTTGAACAAACTATTCAGTAACGTACAAAGCGAACGGTTTGCTTCTATCCTTTCTTTGAGTTTTAGTGGATAATGATAATGAACAAAGTGTTCATAAATCTATTATAACAAAGGAATGAGAAAGATGAAGGCAAAATATACTGTTTGGGTAGCTTTTTTCTTAAATTTAAGCTATGCTATTGTTGAGTTTATCGCTGGAGGAATCTTTGGTTCGAGTGCTGTTCTTGCTGATTCTGTCCATGATTTGGGAGATGCAATCGCAATTGGGCTATCAGCCTTTCTAGAAACAATCTCCAATCGTGAAGAGGATAGTCGTTACACCTTGGGTTACAAACGGTTTAGTCTCTTAGGAGCCTTGGTAACGGCTGTGATTCTCATGACAGGGTCCGTTTTGGTTATTTTGGAAAATCTAACGAAACTATTTCATCCCAAACCTGTCAATGATGAGGGCATCCTCTGGTTAGGAATCATTGCAGTAAGTATCAATCTGCTAGCTAGTCTAGTGGTTCGTAAAGGAAAAACAAAGAATGAGTCTATTCTTAGCCTGCATTTTTTGGAAGATACCCTTGGTTGGATAGCAGTCATCCTGATGGCCATTATTCTCCGATTTACGGATTGGTATATCTTAGATCCTCTCTTGTCGCTTGTCATTTCCTTCTTTATCTTGTCAAAAGCCATTCCACGTTTTTGGAGCACGCTCAAGATTTTCCTCGATGCCGTGCCAGAAGGAGTGGATATCCAGCGAGTAAAGAGTGATTTGGAGCAACTGGACCACGTTGCTAGTATCAATCAGCTCAATCTCTGGACCATGGATGGTTTGGAAAAAAATGCCATTATCCATGTTTGTCTAAAAGAAATTGAACAGATGGAGCTTTGCAAGGAATCGATTCGAAGCATACTCAAAGATTGTGGTTTCCAAAATATCACCATTGAAGTTGATGTAGACCTAGCAACTCACCAAGCCCATAAGCGCAATATGGAGGAGATAGAAGCTGTCCAAAGCCATGGACATGAACATTATCATTAATGAACTATAGTATAAGTGAGCGAAAGCTTGATAAAAAGTGTATACTAAAGGTAGTTAGATACAGAGAGGTAAATGTTTATGAAATCAGCAGTTTATACTAAGGCAGGTCAGATCGGTATTGAAGAAGTCAAGCGTCCAAGCATTCAAGAATCAGATGATGTGATTATCCGTGTGGTTCGTGCTTGCGTATGTGGTTCAGACCTATGGAGTTACCGAAATCCAGATATTAAAGCGGGACATAAAAATAGTGGACACGAAGCGATCGGAATCGTCGAAGAAGTTGGTGAGGCTGTCACTACTGTAAAACCAGGTGACTTTGTCATCGCGCCTTTCACTCATGGTTGTGGAGAGTGTGATGCCTGTCGTGCTGGTTATGATGGGACTTGTGACCGCCATATTGGCACCAACTGGTCAGGTGGTGTCCAGGCTGAGTATATCCGTTTCCATTTTGCCAATTGGGCACTTGTGAAAATTCCAGGTCAACCTTCTGATTATACAGAAGGTATGCTAAAGTCCCTCTTGACTCTTGCTGATGTCATGCCGACCGGTTACCATGCAGCGCGTGTGGCTAATGTGCAAAAAGGCGACAAGGTTGTGGTTATTGGGGATGGTGCTGTTGGCCAATGTGCTGTCATTGCGGCTAAGATGCGTGGAGCTTCACAAATTATCCTTATGAGTCGTCACGAAGATCGACAACAAATGGCCTTGGAGTCAGGAGCGACAGCTGTTGTGGCCGAACGTGGGGAAGAAGGCATTGCCAAGGTGCGTGAAATCCTCGGAGGAGGAGCAGATGCAGCACTTGAGTGTGTTGGTACTGAGGCGGCTGTTGAACAAGCACTGGGTGTCCTTCATAATGGCGGTCGTATGGGAATTGTTGGTGTGCCTCACTATAATAACCGTGCCCTTGGTTCGACCTTTGCTCAGAATATTTCTGTTGCGGGTGGAGCAGCTTCTGCAACAACGTACGATAAGCAATTCTTGCTCAAAGCTGTTCTTGATGGTGATATCAATCCAGGTCGTGTCTTTACTTCAAGCTATAAACTGAAAGATATCGACCAAGCTTACAAAGCTATGGATGAACGCAAGACTATCAAGTCTATGATTGTGATGGATTAAAAAAAGAAAAACCTAATAGGATTTGAGAATCTCTATTAGGTTTTTTTATGTTTAAGTGTCGTACTTAATGCAAGGTGCTTTCTCTTAACGTCAGTTTGGTTCCAAGCATGGTGAGGCTTGGAGTTTTACGCCCATGAAGAACTTCTCTGTTAAGAATATCCATTCCTGTACGTCCCATTTCTTCGGTGTAGACTGAGATGCTGGAAAGGGGTGGGAACACTTGCTTGGTTAGAATAGTATCATTAAAGGAAATAATGCTGACGCGCTCTGGTATGCTGATGCTGGCTTCTTGAAGGGCGCGAAGGGCTCCGATTGCTAAACTATCACTAGCTGCAAAAAAGGCTTGTGGAAGTTTATCTCCTAACTTTTCGATAGCCTCTTTCATCAAGTCGTATCCAGATTGGGCAGTAAATAGACCTTGGAAAATGAATTTCTCGTTATAAATTCCTTTTTCTTGTGTATAGGATTTAAAGTAACCTAAGCGTTTGTCTGCGATGACTTCTTCTTGGTCAGTAGTAGTTTCAAGACCGGATAAGATACCAATCTTCTTAATCCCGTGGTCTGTAAAGTAATCGACTACCTGTCTAACAGCATTATTAAAATCTGTAATGACACAGGTGTGGCCCAAGGCTATGGTGTCACTATCTAGAAAAACTAGAGGTTTTTGATACTCTTCAAATGATGCAATCTGTGCTTGGCTAAATTTTCCAATACAAAGAATTCCAATGACTTCTTCGCTAAGCGTAAAAGGTTGATCATTGAAATAGCGTAAGATTTCGTAATCTAATTCTTGTGCCCTATTTTCGATTCCTAGTCGAATCTGGTAGTAGTAGAGGTCTTCTAACTCACCTTGTTCGCTGACCCATTGGATAATGGCAATCTTTTGTTTAAGTTTGTGACTTTCGCCTGTTTTGAGATGTTTGGTATAACCTAGTTCTTCGGCGACAGTTAAAATACGATGTCGGGTTTCTTCTGTGACAGATAGACTCTGATCGCGATTGAGGACACGGGATACAGTTGCGATTGAAACAGAGGCTAACTGAGCAATATCTTTAAGTGTAGCCATAATTCCCCTCCTTTTTAGGTTATTATATCATATTTTTCTATCTTTTTACTCATAGTTTAGTAAAATATCGGTAAAAATGTTGACCAAAGCAAAACCCTTGGGTACAATAGAAGAAAACGATTACAGGGTAAACTTTTTTACCTAACAAATTGTCAAAGGAGAATTCATATGACACAACATCTTACTGCTGATACACTTCGCAAGGACTTTCTTGCGGTTTTTGGTCAAGAAGCAGATCAAACTTTCTTCTCACCAGGCCGTATCAACTTGATTGGGGAGCATACTGACTATAATGGTGGCCATGTTTTCCCAGCTGCTATTTCGCTAGGAACTTATGGAGCTGCACGTAAGCGTGATGACCAAGTTTTGCGTTTCTACTCCGCAAACTTTGAGGACAAAGGCATTATCGAAGTTCCTCTAGCTGATCTTAAGTTTGAGAAAGAGCACAACTGGACCAACTATCCAAAAGGTGTCCTTCATTTCTTGCAAGAAGCTGGGCATGTGATTGATAAAGGTTTTGATTTCTATGTCTATGGGAATATCCCGAATGGTGCTGGTTTGTCATCTTCAGCTTCTTTGGAGCTTTTGACAGGTGTCGTGTCAGAATACCTCTTTGACCTAAAATTGGATCGTCTAGATTTAGTAAAAATCGGGAAATTGACAGAGAACAACTTTATTGGAGTTAATTCTGGTATCATGGACCAATTTGCTATCGGTATGGGGGCAGACCAACGTGCTATTTACCTTGATACCAATACTTTAGAATATGACTTGGTTCCCCTTGATTTGAAGGACAATGTTGTTGTTATCATGAATACCAACAAACGCCGTGAACTAGCAGATTCTAAGTACAATGAACGTCGTGCTGAATGTGAAAAAGCAGTAGAAGAACTCCAAGTGGCCTTGGACATTCAAACCTTGGGTGAATTGGATGAATGGGCTTTTGATGAATATAGCTACCTGATCAAAGACGAAAATCGCTTGAAACGTGCGCGTCATGCAGTTCTTGAAAACCAACGTACCCTTAAAGCGCAAGCGGCTCTTCAAGCAGGAGATTTAGACAAGTTTGGTCGTTTGATGAATGCTTCTCATGTTTCACTTGAGCACGATTACGAAGTAACTGGCTTGGAATTAGATACCCTTGTTCATACAGCTTGGGCTCAAGAAGGTGTTCTCGGTGCTCGTATGACAGGAGCAGGTTTTGGTGGCTGTGCGATTGCCTTGGTTCAAAAGGATGCTGTTGAGTCCTTTAAAGAAGCTGTAGGCAAGCACTATGAAGAAATCGTTGGTTACGCTCCAAGTTTCTATATCGCTGAAGTGGCAGGTGGAACTCGCATCCTTGAATAGTCAGAAGGAGGTTATTTAGTGACCTTAGTAGAAAAATTTGTGACCAAAGTCATTGCAGAAAGTAGCTTTGAAGAGTTGGATCGAATCTATCTAACCAATCGTGTTTTAGCGTTGGTGGGAGATGGAGTTCTTGAAGTTGAGACTGACCAGGATGATTTGATTGAACTAAAAGATCAGCTTGTCGAGGAAGCCGTTCGATTGGAAACAATTGAAGATAGTCAGACTGCGCGTGAGATTCTCGGTGCTGACCTCATGGACTTGGTAACGCCTTGTCCAAGTCAGGTTAATCGTGATTTTTGGGATACCTATGCCCAGTCACCAGAACAGGCAATTTCGGATTTCTACCAACTCAGTCAGAAGAATGACTACATCAAACTAAAGTCTATCGCAAAGAATATTGCTTATCGTGTACCATCTGACTACGGTGAATTAGAGATTACCATCAATCTCTCTAAGCCTGAAAAGGATCCAAAAGAGATAGCGGCGGCTAAGTTGGTTAAGTCGAGTAACTATCCTCAATGTCAGCTCTGTATGGAAAATGAAGGATACCATGGTCGTGTCAATCATCCAGCTAGAAGCAATCACAGGATTATTCGTTTTGATATTTCTGGGCAGGAGTGGGGCTTCCAGTATTCGCCTTACGCTTACTTTAATGAGCACTGTATTTTCCTAGATAGCAAGCATCGTCCTATGGCCATTAGTCGCCAAAGTTTTGAACGTTTGTTAGCGATTGTGGAGCAATTTCCAGGCTACTTTGCAGGTTCGAATGCTGATTTGCCAATCGTGGGTGGCTCCATCCTGACCCATGATCATTATCAAGGTGGTCGTCATGTTTTCCCAATGGAAGTGGCTCCTATTCAGAAAAACTTTATCTTTGAAGGTTTTGAAGCTGTCAAAGCAGGGATTGTTCAGTGGCCTATGTCTGTGATTCGACTAACTTCAGATTCTAAAGAGGATTTGACAGAACTAGCGGATAAAATCTTACTGGCTTGGCGTCAGTACTCAGATCCAAGTGTACAGGTCTTGGCAGAAAGCAATGGAACTCCGCATCACACTATCACACCGATTGCGCGTAAACGAGATGGACAGTTTGAGTTGGATTTGGTCTTGCGGGACAATCAAACATCTCCAGAGCATCCAGATGGTATCTATCATCCCCACAAGGATGTCCAACATATCAAGAAGGAAAATATCGGCTTGATAGAGGTCATGGGTTTGGCTATCTTGCCACCACGCTTGAAGGAAGAAGTGGAGCAGGTAGCAGCTTACCTAGTCGGAGAGGATGTTTCAGTTTCAGATTATCACCAAGAATGGGCAGATGAGTTGAAAGAATCCCATCCTGGATTGACTGACAAAGACCAAGCTCTTAATATCGTCCAAGAATCTGTAGGAAAAATCTTTGCTCGAGTTTTGGAAGATGCAGGAGTTTACAAGCAAACAGAAGAAGGACAAGCTGCCTTTATGCGCTTTGTGGAGCAGGTTGGTATTTTGCCCGAATAAGTGCTTGTCTCTTGCGTAGAGTCTTGAAAAGTAGTATCATAGTGTCGTTTGAAATATCAGGAGGAACGTATGAAAGATTTTCACTTTGACGCTATATCTGCCTTTGAAAATTACGAAATTGAAAAAATGAGAGACGGTCACGTGGTGGTGACAACAAAAGTAGTGGACTCCTCACTCAACTATTATGGGAATGCCCATGGAGGCTATCTATTTACCCTTTGTGACCAAATCAGTGGTCTTGTGGTGATTTCGCTAGGATTAGACGGGGTGACACTCCAGTCTTCCATCAACTATCTGAAAGCTGGAAATCTAGGGGATGTTCTCACTATCAAAGGAGAATGTGTCCATCAAGGACGTACCACTTGTGTCGTCGATGTTGACATCATCAACCAAGATGGCCGAAATGTCTGCAAGGCAACCTTCACCATGTTTGTCACAGGACAACGGTCTGAAGATAGACAGGTGAGGATATAGAAACAAAAAAAGAGGCAAGTGCCTCTTTTTTTATTACTTCCCCACTGTAATGCTCTGTCATGCTGTTCACTAAATCTTAAAAAATAGCTATCTGGATCTAGAACTGCAAATTCATGAGGATGGATATAATGGTCGCTAATACGAAATTTTCTTTTGTTATACCCTATGCTCTTCAGTGAAAAAATGTTGCCTATTTAAATAAACTTTAAAAAATGATAAAATATTTGTAAGCCAAGTACTTTAAGGAAATTCAGCATTATGAAAAGCAAAATTTTATTAGGTTCTATGACGCTCTTATCTGCGTTTATACTAGCAGCATGCGGAAATGGAGACAAGAAAACAAACGAAACTACAGCGGAACCAACAACAGAAGTAACAATAACTGCGGACACTTCTGATGAGACAAAAGCAGTCTCATATACAGACACTCAACGTATCGGAAGCGATGATATTGGGTATGTTAATATCCCGAAAGATTGGATATTCACTAAAAGCCAATATACGGAAGAAATATTACAGTACGAGTCAAAAGATAAAAATACCAGAGTCCTACTAAATTCTTTCGCTAAAAATGACGTACATCCACAGAACCAGGACGCTTTTGGAGTAAAGTTCATTGCTACTTATTTTTATAATACCCTTCGAAGCGAAGAAACTGTAGTCGATATAGACGGTGAATGGTCAAAGGTGGCTGGAATGAACGCCTATGTGCTTAAATCACACAAAAGAAATGGAGAGTATCTTTTTGACTGGTTTTTCCAAAAAGGCGAAAAAGTATACGTCTTCGGACTTGAAGGTACAGAGGAAAATATTACAACTTTCAGACCTATGCTCGAACAATCTTGGGGCTTAGATCCAAAAACTCCAGGTAAATAATCACTCACACACTAAAAGAGACTAATCAACGTGATTAGTCTCTTTCTTTTTTTGTTTCTTTTTCCACTGTAGTGTTCTATTATCTTATTCACTAAATCTTAAAAAATAGCCATCTGGGTCTAAAACTGCAAATTCATGAGGATAGATATACTGTTCGCCAACACGAAATTCTCTTTTGGTCAATGGACGATGAATAGGATAGTTAGATTCTAATAATTTCTGATAGAGTCGAGGGACATCCTCTATGCCAAAGGAAATGTTGACTCCACGACCAGAGGGGTAGGTCAGTTCAACTAATTCATCCTTTGTTCCCTCCTCTAACATTAGCTGGCAATCTTCAAGAGACAGGAAGAGAAATTTTTCTTCTGGTCGCTCATATTCGATCGTAAAACCCAGTAAATCACAGTAGAAGGAACGGGACTGTTCTATATTTGAGACCATAAACTCAGGAATAACTGCATTGTAGTCCATAAAGAAACTCCTTACAATTCAATCTCCAAGACAATCGGTGTATGGTCTTGGCGTGGGCCTGAGTCAATCATGTCTGACTTGGTAACCTTATCTGCTACACGGTTACTTGTGAGCCAGTAGTCGATTCTCCAGCCTGTATTGTTGATTTTTGAAGTTTTGCTACGTTGTGCCCACCAAGTGTAGCGTTCTGGAACATCTCCGTGAACATGGCGGAAGGTATCTGTAAATCCTTTGGCTAAAAGGTTTGTAAATCCTTCACGTTCTTCGTCTGTGAAACCTGGTGAACGACGGTTGCTTGCTGGGTTGGCAAGGTCAATTTCCTTGTGGGCAACGTTGTAGTCACCTGTAGCAAGAACTGGTTTTTTCTTGTCTAACTCAGCCAAGTATTCCGCATATTTGACGTCCCAGACTTGACGTTCTTCCAAACGTTTGAGTCCATCACCTGCATTTGGTGTGTAGACTTGAGTCACGAAAAATTTATCAAATTCCAAAGTAATGATGCGGCCTTCCAAGTCCATAGTAGAAGGGGCGCCAATCTCTGGGAAGCTAATAGTTGGAGTGAGTTCTTTCTTATAGAGGAACATGGTTCCAGCATAGCCTTTACGGGCAGGCTCTTGAGAGGAACGCCAGGTGTTTTCGTAGCCTGGGAAGAGTTCTTCCAGTACCTCAAGGTGTTTTTTAGTAGGACCTTTAGCTGAAAGCTTGGTTTCTTGGATAGCGATGATATCAGCGTCTTCGGCTACCAAAGTTTGGAGAACGTCTTGAGACAATTTCGCACGCGCAGAGTCGCTCGTCAATGCTGCATTGAGGGAATCAATATTCCATGAGATCAGTTTCATAGTGTGTTCCTTTTCATTCAGATTATAGACAATATTATACCAGAAAAAGATGTATTTCCCCAGCGTATAGTTTGAAAAATCAAGGTCATTCCTATATAATAAAGAATGATTTATGTAAAAGATTGAAAATAAATGAAATGTTACTCCTATGAATATTTTTATCGCTGAGTATGACAAAGTTTAAGTTAGTGTCATCACCTATGAATAGGAAAAACCTGAGGCAGTCGCCTCAGGTTTCCATTTGTCATTAGAAAGGAATTTTATGTCCATCATCCAAAAACTCTGGTGGTTTTTTAAATTAGAAAAACGCCGTTACCTAGTTGGAATTGTAGCTTTGGTTTTGGTTTCTGTACTAAACCTTATCCCACCGATGGTCATGGGGCGCGTGATCGATGCCATTACTTCAGGACGATTAACACAGGATGAGCTCCTGCTTCATCTCTTTTATCTCCTGCTTGCTGCTTTCGGGATGTACTACCTGCGCTATGTTTGGCGTATGTATATCCTAGGGACCTCCTACCGACTTGGGCAAATCATGCGTTCAAGACTATTTGAACACTTTACAAAAATGTCGCCTGCTTTTTATCAGAATTATCGAACAGGGGATTTGATGGCTCACGCAACCAATGATATCAATGCCCTGACTCGTTTAGCTGGTGGAGGTGTCATGTCTGCGGTAGATGCCTCAATCACAGCCTTGGTGACTTTACTGACTATGCTCTTTAGCATCTCGTGGCAGATGACCTTGGTTGCTATTCTTCCCTTACCATTTATGGCCTATGCGACTAGTCGTCTGGGGAGAAAGACTCATAAGGCTTTCGGAGAATCACAAGCAGCCTTTTCTGAACTCAACAATAAGGTTCAAGAATCTGTATCAGGTATCAAGGTAACCAAGTCCTTTGGCTATCAGTCTGATGAATTGGCATCTTTCCAGGAAGTCAATGATTTGACCTTCCAAAAGAATCTGCAAACCATGAAATATGATAGTCTCTTTGACCCGATGGTTTTGCTCTTTGTTGGTTCTTCTTATGCCTTAACTCTCTTAGTCGGTGCCTTTATGGTACAAGCGGGGCAGGTAACCGTCGGAAATCTGGTCACCTTTATCTCTTACTTGGATATGCTGGTCTGGCCTTTGATGGCGATTGGTTTCCTCTTTAATATTACTCAGAGAGGAAAAGTTTCTTATCAACGTATTGAGAGCCTCTTGTCTCAAGAATCACCTGTGAAAGATCCAGAGTCTCCACTTGACGGGATTGAAAATGGGCGTTTAGACTATGCCATTGATAGTTTTGCCTTTGAAGACGAGGAGACGTTGCGAGATATTTACTTTAGTCTTGAAAAAGGGCAAACTCTAGGCTTGGTTGGGCAAACTGGTTCAGGGAAAACCGCTTTGATTAAGTTGCTCCTACGTGAGTATGACGTTGACCAAGGGGCCATTTATCTAAATGGTCATGATATTCGTGACTATCGACTAGCTGACTTACGAAGTTTGATGGGATACGTCCCACAGGACCAATTTCTCTTTGCTAGCTCTATCCTAGACAATATTCGATTTGGGAATCCTGACCTGCCTTTCTCAAAAGTAGAAGAAGCAACCAAGTTGGCTCAAGTCTATCAAGATATTCAAGCCATGCCCCAGGGATTTGATACGGTTATCGGCGAAAAAGGTGTCAGTCTATCTGGTGGACAAAAGCAACGTCTGGCTATGAGTCGGGCTATGATTTTAAATCCTGATATCCTGATTTTAGATGATTCCTTGTCAGCTGTAGATGCCAAGACAGAGTTCGCTATCATCGATAATCTCAAGGAAACTCGCAAAGATAAAACGACCATCATTACTGCCCATCGTCTCAGTGCAGTTGTCCATGCAGATTTGATTTTGGTTATGCAAAATGGTCGCATCATTGAGCGAGGGACACACGAAGACTTACTCGCCTTGGATGGTTGGTATGCACAAACCTACCAGTCTCAGCAGTTAGAAATGAAAGGAGAAGAAGATGCGCAATAAACAAGCACAATGGGCTGTATTGAAACGCTTGATGTCCTATCTCAAGCCCTATGGTCTCCTCACCTTTTTAGCACTCGCCTTTCTCCTTACGACGACTGTTATCAAGAGTATCATCCCCTTGGTAGCTTCGCACTTTATCGACCAGTATCTAAACAACCTTAATCAGCTTGCTGTTACAGTTTTGCTAGTTTACTATGGTCTCTACATTCTTCAAACTATTGTCCAATATGTAGGGAACATCCTCTTTGCGCGAGTGTCCTACAGTATCGTTAGAGATATCCGACGTGATGCCTTTGCTAATATGGAGAAGCTAGGCATGTCTTATTTTGATAAAACACCTGCAGGTTCCATCGTTTCTCGTTTGACCAATGACACTGAGACTATTAGTGATATGTTTTCAGGAATCTTATCCAGCTTTATTTCAGCAGTCTTTATCTTTGTAACAACACTTTATACCATGCTCGTTTTGGACTATCGTCTGACAGCTTTAGTATTGCTCTTTTTACCCTTGATTTTCCTTTTGGTCAATCTCTACCGTAAAAAATCGGTCAAGGTTATCGAAAAAACCAGGAGTCTCTTGTCAGATATCAACAGTAAACTTGCAGAAAATATCGAAGGAATTCGCATCATTCAAGCCTTTAACCAAGAAAAACGCCTGCAAGAAGAGTTTGATGAGATAAACCAGGAACACCTAGTCTACGCTAACCGTTCAGTAGCCTTGGATTCTCTCTTTTTACGTCCAGCTATGAGTTTATTGAAGCTATTGGGCTATGCGGTTTTGATGGCTTACTTTGGTTATCGTGGTCTTTATATGGGGATAACAGCAGGGACCATGTATGCTTTTATCCAGTATATCAATCGTCTCTTTGATCCACTCATCGAGGTAACACAAAACTTTTCTACCCTTCAAACATCCATGGTGTCAGCAGGTCGTGTCTTTGCACTTATCGATGAGACTAACTATGAACCAGCCCAAGAAAATGGACAAGCGGAGATTAGAGAAGGAAATATCCGTTTTGAACATGTGTCCTTCTCTTATGATGGGCAACACCAGATTCTCGATGATATCACCTTTACCGTCAATAAAGGTGAAACCATCGCCTTTGTCGGGCATACTGGCTCTGGGAAATCCTCTATCATCAATGTTCTTATGCGCTTTTATGAATTCCAGTCTGGTCGGGTTTTACTTGATGGTGTGGATATTCGTAAGTATAGTCAAGAGGAGTTGAGAAAAAATATCGGTCTGGTCCTACAGGAACCTTTCCTCTATCATGGGACCATCAAGTCCAATATCGCCATGTACCAAGATATCAGCGATGACCAGGT
Organism: Streptococcus sp. HMSC062D07; assembly: GCF_001814215.1. NCBI lineage: Bacteria > Bacillati > Bacillota > Bacilli > Lactobacillales > Streptococcaceae > Streptococcus > Streptococcus sp. HMSC062D07. The sequence continues at coordinate 216,629 of NZ_KV815326.1, read as the reverse complement.
TAAGGCAGCAGCAGAGTTTGTGGATGCAGATTCTTTCATTAAGGACCTTCCATTAGGCTATGATGCTCCAGTATCTGAGCGTGGTTCGAGTTTCTCTACTGGACAACGTCAACTACTTGCCTTTGCTAGAACCGTTGCCAGTCAACCGAAAATACTGATTTTGGATGAAGCAACAGCCAATATCGACTCTGAAACAGAAGCTCTGGTCCAAAATTCCCTAGCTAAGATGAGACAAGGTCGGACAACCATTGCCATCGCCCATCGTCTCTCTACTATCCAAGATGCCAACTATATCTATGTCCTTGATAAGGGACGTATTATTGAGAGTGGAACCCATGAGGAACTTTTAGCCCTGGGAGGTACCTATCACAAGATGTATAGTTTACAAGCAGGAGCTCTATCCTAAGGAAGAATTCCTTTAAAATACAGATTTCTTGCACTGCCTCTTTTATTTTGTGGTATAATGTAGAATGTTAATAAAGATTACATATTAAAAACAGAGGAGAATGTGCATGCTGAAATGGGATGAACTACCTCAAGAAATGCAATTAGATGAGGTAAAACCATACTACCAGCTTGTTTCTAAAAGAAAAGGCTCTCTGATTCTCAAGCGCTGTCTAGATTTGTTTCTAGCCTTGATCTTGTTAATCTTGACTTCACCCGTATTTCTAATTCTAAGTATTTGGATCAAACTAGATAGTAAGGGTCCAGTTATTTACAAGCAGGTGCGGGTAACCCAGTACAACCGACATTTCAAGATTTGGAAATTCCGGACCATGGTGACAGATGCGGATAAAAAAGGAAGTCTGGTGACTTCTGCAAATGATAGCCGCATCACCAAGGTTGGAAATTTCATTCGCCGTGTTCGTTTGGATGAACTTCCGCAATTGGTCAATGTCCTCAAAGGGGAGATGTCCTTTGTGGGAACTCGTCCAGAAGTACCACGTTATACAGAGCAGTACAGCCCTGAAATGATGGCCACCTTGCTCTTGCCAGCAGGGATTACATCGCTTGCCAGCATTAACTATAAGGACGAGGATGCTATTATCAGTCAAATGACTGCAAAAGGTATGACGGTTGACCAGGCCTATGTCGAAAGAGTCCTACCAGAAAAGATGCACTATAATCTAGCCTACCTACGTGATTTTAATTTCTTCGGGGATATTAAGATCATGTTCCAGACTGTATTTGAAGTTTTAAAATAAGTAGTTGCAAGATTGAAACCAATCAAAGGAGTAAAACAATGACAAAGTATAATATTCCATTTTCACCACCTGATATTACCGAAGCTGAGATTGCTGAAGTAGCAGATACCCTCCGTTCTGGTTGGATCACAACAGGTCCAAAGACAAAAGAATTGGAGCGTCGTCTGTCTGTCTATACTCAAACGCCTAAGACAGTCTGCCTCAACTCTGCAACAGCAGCTCTTGAATTGATCTTGCGTGTGCTTGAAGTGGGCCCTGGCGATGAAGTTATCGTTCCCGCTATGACTTATACAGCATCATGTAGCGTCATCACTCACGTAGGTGCTACACCAGTTATGGTTGATATCCAAGGTGATACCTTTGAAATGGATTATGACAAGCTTGAGCAAGCGATTACTGAGAAGACTAAGGTTATCATCCCAGTAGAACTTGCAGGGATTATCTGTGACTATGACCGTTTGTTCCAAGTTGTTGAGAAGAAACGTGACCTCTTTACAGCTACTAGCAAGTGGCAAAAGGCCTTTAACCGTATTGTGATTGTCTCTGATAGTGCTCATGCTTTGGGTTCAACCTATAAAGGACAACCAGCTGGTTCCATTGCAGACTTTACGTCCTTCTCTTTCCACGCAGTTAAGAACTTCACAACTGCTGAAGGAGGAAGTGCTACTTGGAAAGTTAATCCAGCTATTGATGATGAAGAAATGTACAAGGAATTCCAAATTCTATCTCTTCATGGTCAAACCAAAGATGCACTTGCCAAGATGCAACTAGGTTCATGGGAATATGATATCGTAACTCCTGCCTACAAGTGCAACATGACGGATATCATGGCTTCACTTGGTCTGGTTCAGTTGGACCGTTATCCTGCTTTATTACAACGTCGTAAGGACATCGTGGAACGCTATGACCGTGGATTTGCAGGGACTCCTATTCACCCATTGGCTCATAAGACAGATACTCTTGAATCTTGTCGTCACCTCTACATCACCCATGTAGAAGGAGCGAGTCTCGAACAACGCAACCAAATCATCCAAGAATTGGCCAAAGCAGGAATTGCAAGTAACGTTCACTACAAACCGCTTCCTCTTTTGACAGCCTATAAGAATCTTGGATTTGACATGGCTGATTATCCACGAGCTTATGCTTTCTTTGTAAATGAAATTACACTACCACTTCACACGAAATTAACGGATGAAGAAGTAGACTATATCATTGAGACTTTTGTCAGAGTTTCTGAAGAAGTTCTTGCTTCTACAAAAAACTAATTAAAAAAATTAGTAAAAAATGAATGAAAACGGTTGACAAAGAAAAGGCAATAACCTATAATTAACTCAACAAATCAGAAAAGTAGTTATTTTTGATCTTCAGGGAGCCTGTGGTTACTGTGAACAGGTGGTTGAAACTAGTGAAATTGGGCTGATTTTAAAAGTGAATTTGAAACAATGAAAATTCGGTGGGCACACCTTACAGTGCAACTTGTTGTTAGACAAGGCAGAGATGTAAAGAAGATAGTTTCTTTACAAATGAGGTGGTACCGCGTTACAAACGCCCTCACATGGAAGAAAAATCCGTGTGTGGGCTTTTTTCTATCCGTCATTTTGTTTATCTTTTATTAGGGTGTTAAGTCGCTTTGATGAACTTGAGTTCTATCTACAGCTCCTTGCCTACTACTAAAAGCAAATAAAAAGTCGGATTCATACAGAAGGAGGAAAAATTTATGACAACTAAAGGATATTTTGGACAATTTGGTGGTAGTTTTGTACCAGAACCAATTCAGGCTTTATTAGATGAGTTGGAAGTGACTTTTGAAAAATACAAGGATGATCCAGAGTTTTTAGCTGAGTTTCGCCATTACTTGAAGGATTATTCAGGTCGTGAAACACCACTCTATTTTGCTGAAAGCTTGACAGAGCACCTCGGTGGAGCTAAGATTTATCTCAAGCGTGAAGACCTTAACCACCTTGGATCTCACAAACTTAATAATGTTTTAGGTCAAATTCTTCTTGCTAAACGCATGGGTAAAAAACGTGTGATTGCTGAAACAGGAGCTGGTCAGCACGGTGTTGCGACAGCTGCAGCGGCAGCCAAATTTGGTATGGCATGTGATGTCTACATGGGGGCAGAAGATGTGGAGCGTCAACGTCTCAATGTCTTCCGCATGGAGATGATGGGAGCAACTGTTCATGCAGTTGAAACGGGAACTCGTACTCTTAAAGATGCGGTTGATGCAGCCTTTGGAGCATGGATGAATGACCTTGAGGCTTTCTATGTTCTAGGTTCGGCTGTAGGTCCTCACCCTTATCCAACCATTGTTCATGAATTCCAAAAAGTCATCAGTGAAGAATCACGTCGTCAAATCTTGGAAAAAGAAGGACGTCTGCCAGACTACGTTATTGCCTGTGTAGGTGGTGGTTCTAATGCCATCGGAGCTTTTTCACAGTATGTAGCTGATGAAGAAGTTAAATTGGTTGGGGTAGAAGCTGCTGGTCACGGTTTAGATACCGACAAACACGCGGCAACAATGACCAAGGGTAGTGTAGGAATTGTCGATGGAATGAAGACCTATGCAGTCTTTGGTGAAGATGGAAATGTTGCACCTGTTTACTCTATCTCTGCTGGTTTAGACTATCCAGGGGTTGGACCAGAACACGCCTTCTTTAAAGACTCTGGTCGTGTAGAGTATGTTGCAGCGACTGATGAAGAAGCTGTCCAAGCCTTACTTTTACTTAGCAAGACTGAAGGAATCATCCCAGCTATTGAGAGTTCCCATGCTATCGCAGAAGCAGTCAAACGAGCACCAAAACTAAGTAAAGATGAGATTATCGTCATCAATGTCTCTGGTCGTGGAGACAAGGACGTAGCTGCTATTGCAGACTATCTTGAAGCTAAAAAATAAAAGATGGAAAAGATACAGAGATTTCTCTCACAGAGAGCTTGTGGTTGCTGAAAACAAGCAGAGAAAACTGTAAGGTTGGGTCCATCTGAAAATGAGAGAAGAAAACATGATTCTCAAGGGAGTGCCCTTTATCGCACAGCCTGTTACAGGAAGGTTCTGAGACAGGAATGAGAGATAGGAGAATTCCTATAATTGAGGTGGCACCGCGAATTTCGTCCTCACGCAAGTTATTTTGCGTGGGGATTTTTATATATTTACCTCAGATATTGCGATTAATTTTTTAAATTTTTTCAATAAATAGGTCGTTATACAATATTTACGAACGAAGTGAGTTTCTAAAAGATGTTTCCCACCATGGTGGTATCCTAGAGAAGCAAAGATGCTTCTCTAGGACGGAATTTTTGAGACATATGGCTCAAAAATTAGGGATGAAATTTCGGAGAAAGTTGCTCCCGTCCGCACTATTTAAGGGAAATAGAAAAAGGTAAGAAATTAAGACTAAAAGTCTATAAATTATTGACTGAAAGGGAAATTACAATGGAACGAATCATTCATGGAGATGTTTTATCACCAATATTGGCGTATATGCGCTTGAACGGACAACACAAGGTCATACTTGAAAGTATCCCAAGAGAAAAGGAAAATGCTCGATTTTCTATCTTGGCCTATAATCCAGTTTTTGAGATTAAGTTTGAGAATGGAGTCCTATATCAAAATGGGCAAGTGATTGATCGTGACCCCTTGGATTTTCTCTATGAGGTAACTCATAAGAGCCAGCACCATTCAGAACTACCTTTTGGTGGTGGAGCTATTGGCTTTGTTGGCTACGATATGATTTCTCTCTATGAAGAAATTGGCCAGCTCCCTGAGGATACGATTGGGACGCCAGATATGCATTTCTTCGTCTATGAGAGTTATATAGTTTTTGACCATAAGAAAGAAAAAATTCATATCATCGAGGATGCTCTCTACAGTGAACGTAGTAATGAAGAACTAGAAGTGGCTTTAGATCAGGTTTTAGAAGAGTTGAAAATCCCTGCTCCAAATGAATTTGAAGATTTGGACGTTTCTCCACTTCAGTTTAGACCACATATTGCACCTCAGAAATTTGAAGAAATGGTAGAAACAGCTCGCGACTTGATTCGCAATGGAGATATGTTCCAATGTGTGCTTAGCCAGCGCTTCTCCGCAGAGGTAACTGGAAATCCTTTTGACTTCTACAGAAATCTCCGAGTGACCAATCCGTCAAATTACCTCTACTTTTATGATTTTGGAGATTATCAAATTATCGGTGCCAGTCCTGAGAGCTTGGTTTCCGTCAAGAATGGTATAGTGACAACCAATCCAATTGCAGGTACACGTCCTAGAGGTGCCAATGACGAGGAAGATGCGGCACTTGCAAGTGATCTCCTCTCTGATGAAAAGGAAACGGCAGAACACCGAATGTTGGTGGACTTGGGACGAAATGATATCGGTAGAATTGCTGAAACAGCAAGTGTCCAAGTAACTAAGTATATGGAAGTCGAACTTTTCCGCTATGTCATGCATTTGACCAGCGTGGTTAAAGGACGTTTGTTACCAGAACTGACTGCTATGGATGCCTTGAAGGCGACTCTTCCGGCAGGAACAGTATCGGGGGCACCAAAGATTCGGGCCATGAAACGCATCTATGAACTAGAAACAGAGAAGCGAGGCGTATACGCAGGAGCTATCGGTTACTTATCAGCAACTGGAGACATGGATTTTGCCATTGCTATTCGAACCATGATTCTTAAAAATAAAAGAGCCTACGTGCAGGCTGGTGCAGGAATTGTTTATGATTCCATCGCTCAGAACGAATACCAAGAAACGATTAACAAAGCTAAATCTATGACAAGAATGGGAGAACTAAGACCATGATCTTATTGATTGACAACTATGATTCATTTACCTATAACCTAGCTCAATATATCGGGAATTTCGCAGAAGTTCAGGTTTTGAGAAATGATGATCCACATCTTTATGAACATGCTGAAAAGGCAGATGGATTAGTTTTCTCTCCTGGCCCAGGTTGGCCAGCTGATGCTGGGAAAATGGAAGAAATGATTCGTGATTTTGCAGGTAAGAAACCTATTCTGGGGATTTGTTTGGGGCACCAAGCCATCGCAGAAGTCTTTGGTGGCAAGTTGGGCTTGGCTCCTAAAGTTATGCACGGGAAACAAAGTCAGATTCGATTTGAGGCTCCATCAGTTCTCTATCAAGGGATTGAGGACAATCGTCCAGTCATGCGTTACCACAGTATTTTAATTGAAGAGATGCCAGAAGAGTTTCAAGTGACCGCTCGTTCGACAGATGACCAAGCTATTATGGGGATTCAACATAAAAACTTGCCGATTTATGGCTTGCAGTATCATCCAGAAAGTATTGGAACGCCAGATGGCTTATCTTCTATTCAGAATTTTATCGAGAAAGTTGTAAAGTGAGGAACACAAAATGAAAGAAATTATTGAAAAATTAGCCAACTTTGAAGACCTATCAAGTGTTGAAATGACAGATGTTATCGAACGCATCGTGACAGGGCGAGTAACCGAAGCACAAATCGCATCACTCCTTTTAGCACTCAAGATGAAGGGAGAAACACCTGAAGAAAGAACAGCCCTCGCTCAAGTTATGAGAGGACATGCTCAACACATTCCAACAAACATTCAAGATGCTATGGATAACTGTGGTACAGGTGGAGATAAGTCATTTAGCTTTAACATCTCAACAACTGCAGCCTTTGTCTTGGCAGGTGGTGGTATTAACATGGCCAAACATGGCAATCGTTCTATCTCTTCTAAATCTGGTTCAGCAGATGTCTTGCAAGCTTTGGGAATCAATATTGATCTCAAACCATCACAATTGGGTAAGGTATTTGACCAAACAGGAATCGTCTTTCTCTTTGCCAAAAACATGCACCCAGCCATGAAATACATCATGCCAGCTCGTTTGGAGTTGGGAATTCCAACCATCATGAATTTGACAGGACCGCTCATCCATCCAATGGTTTTGGAAACACAGCTTCTAGGAATTAGTCGTCCAGAGCTTCTGGAAAGTACTGCTCAGGTTTTGAAAAACATGGGTCGCAAACGTGCCATTGTAGTAGCTGGTCCAGAAGGGTTGGATGAAGCTGGTTTGAATGGAACTACCAGTATTGCCCTTCTTGAAAATGGTGAAATTACTTTATCAACCTTTACTCCAGAAGATTTGGGAATGGAACGCATTGCTATTGAAGACATTCGTGGAGGAAATGCTCATGAGAATGCAGCCATTCTTGTCAGTGTTCTTAATAACGAACCAAGTCCATTCTTGGAAACAACAGTCTTAAATGCAGGTCTCGGATTCTACGCCAATGGTAAAGCAGACAGTATCAAGGACGGAGTTGAATTGGCACGTCAAGTGATTGCCAGTGGTAAGGCCCTTGAAAAACTCAGACTATTACAGGAGTATCAAAGATGAGTCAGGAATTTTTATCACGTATCCTAGAGCAAAAGGCGCGTGAAGTTGAAAAGATGGAGCGAGAGGAGCTTCAATCCTTGCGTCAGACCTATCGTTTGGCAGAATTTTTGAAGAATCACCAAGACCGTTTGCAAATCATTGCTGAGGTCAAAAAGGCAAGCCCAAGTCTAGGTGATATCAATCTCGATGTGGATATCGTACAACAGGCCCAGACTTACGAGGCTAACGGCGCGGTTATGATTTCTGTTCTGACAGATGAGGTTTTCTTTAAAGGGCATTTGGATTATTTGCGGGAAATTTCTAGTCAGGTAGAGATTCCGACGCTCAACAAGGACTTTATCATCGATGAAAAGCAAATCATCCGTGCTCGCAATGCAGGTGCGACAGTTATCTTACTCATCGTAGCGGCCTTATCAGAAGAACGCCTCAAGGAACTGTATGACTACGCGACAGAACTGAGTCTAGAAGTTTTGGTGGAAACTCATAATCTTGTTGAACTGGAAGTGGCTCATAGACTTGGAGCTCAAATTATTGGTGTCAACAATCGCAATTTAACAACCTTTGAAGTCGACTTGCAGACAAGCGTAGACTTGGCCAAACACTTTAAGGATGATTGCTTCTACATTTCCGAATCTGCTATTTTTACAGAGGAGGATGCAAAACGTGTTGCACCATACTTTAACGGAATTTTAGTAGGAACAGCCCTCATGCAAGCAGAAGATGTAGCCCAGAGAATCAAGGAGTTGCAAATTGACAAAGGTTAAGATTTGTGGACTATCGAATATAGAAGCGGTAAAAACGGCTGTGTCAGCTGGAGCAGACTATATTGGTTTTGTCTTTGCTCCTAGCAAAAGACAGGTGACCTTGGAACAAGCAGCAGAGCTGGCTAAGTTTATTCCTAGCCATATTCAAAAGGTTGGAGTATTTGTTTCACCCGGTCGGGCAGAACTGTTAGAAGCGGTAGACAAAGTTGGTTTGGACTTTGTACAAGTTCACGGTCAGGTAGTAGATAAACTATTTGAAAATCTACCTTGTGGCAGCATTCAGGCTGTTCAGGTCGATGAAGGGGGGCATGTACCCAATTCGCAGGCAGATTATCTACTTTTTGATGCTCCTGTGGCAGGGAGTGGACAAACCTTTGACTGGGGGCAACTGGATACGACAGAACTGGCCCAGCCTTTCTTCATCGCAGGTGGGCTTAACGAAGACAATGTAGCAAGAGCAATTCAGCATTTCTCTCCCTATGCAGTAGATGTATCAAGCGGAGTAGAAACAGACGGACAAAAAAATCATGAAAAGATTAGAAGATTTATAGAGAGGGCAAAGAATGGCATATCAAGAACCAAATAAAGATGGATTTTACGGGAAATTCGGTGGACGTTTTGTCCCAGAAACATTGATGACAGCAGTATTGGAATTAGAAGAGGCTTATCGTGAAAGTCAGGCAGATCCAAGTTTCCAAGAGGAGTTAAACCAACTTTTGCGCCAATATGTAGGTCGTGAAACACCTCTTTACTACGCAAAAAACTTGACCCAGCATATCGGCGGAGCCAAGATTTACCTCAAACGTGAAGACCTTAACCATACAGGTGCCCACAAGATTAACAATGCCTTAGGACAAGTTCTCCTCGCTAAACGTATGGGGAAAAAGAAAATTATCGCTGAAACAGGAGCCGGTCAGCACGGTGTGGCAACTGCAACTGCTGCAGCCCTCTTTAACATGGAATGTACCATCTACATGGGTGAGGAAGATGTCAAGCGCCAGGCCCTCAATGTCTTCCGTATGGAACTTTTAGGAGCCAAGGTAGAGGCCGTAACAGATGGTTCGCGCGTGCTCAAGGATGCGGTCAATGCAGCCCTGCGTTCATGGGTGGCAAATATCGATGATACTCACTATATCCTAGGCTCTGCCTTAGGCCCTCATCCTTTCCCAGAAATCGTTCGTGACTTCCAAAGTGTTATTGGTCGAGAAGCTAAACAACAGTACCGTGACTTAACAGGTCAGGATTTGCCAGATGCCCTAGTAGCCTGTGTTGGTGGTGGTTCTAACGCTATTGGGCTCTTCCACCCATTTGTAGAAGATGAGTCTGTAGCTATGTATGGGGCTGAAGCAGCAGGACTTGGTGTGGATACAGAGCACCACGCAGCTACCTTGACCAAGGGTCGCCCAGGTGTTCTTCACGGTTCCCTTATGGATGTACTCCAAGATGCTCATGGTCAAATTTTAGAAGCCTTCTCTATCTCAGCAGGTTTGGACTATCCAGGTATCGGTCCAGAGCATTCTCACTACCATGATATCAAACGTGCGACCTATGTACCAGTGACAGACGAGGAAGCCTTGGAAGGATTCCAACTCTTGTCTCGTGTGGAAGGGATTATCCCAGCCTTAGAATCCAGTCACGCTATCGCCTTTGCAGTGAAATTGGCCAAAGAACTTGGACCAGACAAATCCATGATTGTCTGTCTATCAGGTCGTGGGGACAAGGATGTGGTTCAAGTCAAGGACCGCTTGGAAGCAGATGCAGCAAAGAAGGGAGAAGCTCATGCCTAAGACTTTAACAGAAAAATTGAACGCTATTAAAACAGCAGGAAAAGGAATTTTCGTTCCCTATATCATGGCTGGAGACCATGAAAAAGGTTTGGATGGACTTGCTGAAACAATCCACTTTTTAGAAGACTTGGGTGTGTCTGCCGTTGAGATAGGAGTTCCCTTTTCAGACCCTGTTGCAGATGGTCCTGTTATCGAAGAAGCAGGCTTGCGCAGTTTAGCCCACGGAACTTCTACCCAGGTGTTGGTTGAAACCTTGAAAACCATTGAAACAGAGGTGCCACTTGTTATCATGACCTACTTCAACCCCCTCTTTCAGTACGGTGTGGAGAAATTTGTCAGAGATCTTGCTGATACAGCGGTTAAGGGATTGATTATTCCAGACCTACCTCATGAGCACGCTAACTTTGTAGAGCCCTTTTTGGTGAATACAGACATTGCTTTGATTCCACTTGTCAGCTTGACGACAGGAATGGAGCGTCAAAAGGAACTCATTGAAGGGGCTGAAGGTTTTGTCTATGCCGTTGCTATCAATGGGGTCACAGGGAAAGCAGGAAATTACCGAGATGACTTGGACAAGCACTTGAATCAACTTCATGAGGTAGCTAACATTCCAGTATTGACAGGTTTTGGTGTATCCACACAGGCTGATGTAGAACGCTTTAATGCAGTATCAGATGGCGTTATCATCGGTTCCAAGATTGTTAAGGCTCTACATGAAGGACAAGTAGCAGAAATCGCTGACTTTATCCGAGAAGCAGTAGCTTACCAAAAATAATCATACAAGCAGCCAGTAAGAGGAAAGGCACAAAAGGAAGTCTTTCCTTTTTCTTTAGTAGGAGAAAGGCTAGGATACCGGTCGTGGAGGCAAATTGAATTAAAATCAGCATTTCAGTTAGGCTAAAAATAAGTGCACAAGAGGCCAGAAAGAGAAAATCCCCTGCACCTATGCGGATATCGATGAAGTGAGCCAAAATTCCCAAGATAAGAAAGAAAATCATAACTAGATTCCAACCACAGCAAACCATGAGGAATAAGTGAAAAATCAGCCAGACGAGCAAGGGATATTCCTGATGACGAAAGTCGTAGATGCCCAAAGTCAAGCCGGCAGTTATCAAGATGACTTGCCCAAAAGTTAAAAATCCCACAGACTCAGCTAGAAAGAGCAGTCCCAAAGACAACTCAAAGAAGGCATACCAGACAGGATAGCTTGACTTGCAATAGCGACAGCGAAAGCGATTGAATACCTGTGAGAGAAATGGAATCAAATCCAGTGATTTCAAGCGAGTCTGACAAGAATCACAGTGACTAGCAGGGAAAACAATGGATTGCTCAGGGAAACGATCAATGACCAATCCAAGAAAGGAAGCAAAAATAGCTCCAACAAGAAAAAAGTAAAGATGAATCATACTTATTTATTCGGAAAAAATAAGAGAAAGAGTATAATAGTTGGATAAAGGAGAAATTTTAGGAGCAAATATGAAAATTCACTTTGAAAAAGGACTTCAGATAGAAAATGCCCAACTCATTTGTCGCTGGTCTAATGCTTTGGGAGAAAGTTTTCAGAAGCAATGGATGGGACCAATGATTCCTTTTCCCTTGACAATTCAAGTCTTGCAAGATTTGGAAGGAATTTTTTCAATATTTGATGGACAAGAGTTTGTGGGGCTTATCCAGAAAATCAGGCTAGAAGACAGGAATCTTCATATCGGGAGATTTTTTATCAATCCTCAGAAACAGGGGCAGGGATTAGGTAGCCAGGCTTTAAGGAAATTTGTTAGTTTGGCCTTTGAAAATGAAGACATAGATACTATTTCTCTAAATGTCTACGAGGCAAATCAAACAGCTTACAATCTTTACCAAAAAGAAGGTTTTGAAATCGTTCAAATGGTTGAAGTACCTGTACGAAAATATATAATGAGAAAATCGAGGTAAGGACTAGTTGATATCTAAAACTGCACCCGTACAATTTTTGGTTTTCAAACTTGTTGCAGAGAGATTTTCTTGATAAAATAGACATATGACTAGATATAAAGCAATCATTTCCTATGATGGCTACGCTTTTGCTGGTTTTCAGCGGCAACCACACGCGCGTAGTGTCCAAGAGGAAATTGAAAAAACTTTAACCAAATTAAATAAAGGGCAGGCCATTACCATCCATGGTGCAGGGCGAACGGATAGTGGTGTTCATGCGCTAGGGCAGGTTATCCACTTTGATCTTCCCTATCAGATGGATGAGGAAAAGCTTCGCTTTGCTCTCGATACTCAAAGTCCTGAAGATATAGATGTCATTTCGATTGAGGTAGTGGCTGATGATTTTCATTGCCGTTATGCCAAGCATAGCAAGACCTACGAGTTTATCGTGGATAGAGGGCGTCCTAAAAATCCTATGAGACGTCATTATGCCACCCACTATCCCTATTCACTAGATGTGGAACGCATGCAAAAGGCTATGAAGAAATTAGAAGGAACCCATGATTTTACCGGTTTTACTGCTGCCGGAACCAGTGTGGAGGACAAGGTAAGAACGATCACGGAAGCCAGTCTTAGGGTTGACGAGACCGGTCAATTTTTGACCTTTACTTTCTCTGGCAATGGCTTCCTCTATAAGCAGATTCGAAATATGGTTGGGACCTTGCTGAAAATTGGTAATAACAGAATGCCGATAGAGCAGATTGACCTGATTTTGGAGAAAAAAGACAGACAGTTGGCAGGTCCAACTGCAGCACCCAATGGTTTGTATTTGAAGGAGATTCGTTATGAAGAATAATCGTATTTTAGCACTTTCAGGAAATGATATTTTTAGTGGTGGTGGACTAGCTGCTGACCTTGCGACCTATACTTTAAATGGTTTGCATGGTTTTGTAGCTATGACTTGCTTAACTGCTTTGACGGAAAATGGTTTTGAGGTCTTTCCGACAGATGAGACTATTTTCCAACAACAGTTGGATAGTCTGAAGAGCGTAGACTTTGTAGGGATTAAGATTGGTCTCTTACCGACTGTTGGTGTTGCTGAGAAAGCTCTTAACTTTATCAAGGAACGTAAAGGAGTTCCAGTGGTATTGGATCCAGTTCTCGTTTGTAAGGAAACGCATGATGTTGCTGTCAGCGAGCTTTGCCAAGAGTTGATTCGCTTTTTCCCTTATGTGACTGTAATTACACCCAATCTTCCTGAGGCAGAATTGCTAGCAGGCCAAAAGATTGAAACCTTGGACGATATGAAGGATGCAGCGCAGAAATTACATGACTTGGGTGCGCCAGCAGTGATTATTAAGGGTGGAAATCGCCTCAGTCAGGATAAGGCTGTGGATGTCTTTTATGATGGAGAGAACTTTACCATTCTTGAAAATCCAGTCATTCAAGGACAAAATGCTGGTGCAGGATGTACCTTTGCATCAAGCATTGCCAGCCAGTTAGTCAAGGGAGAGGAGCTCTTACCAGCAATTGAAAGTTCCAAAGCCTTTGTTTACCGTGCCATTGCACAAGCAGATCAGTATGGAGTAAGACAATATGAAGCAAACAAAAACAAGTAAAATCGCCCTAGTATCCATCCTAGCAGCTCTATCCGTAGTTTTGGGCTATTTCGTAAAAATCCCAACACCAACAGGATTTCTAACACTTTTGGATGCAGGAATATTCTTTACGGCCTTTTACTTTGGGAGTCGCGAAGGAGCTGTTGTCGGAGGATTAGCGGGATTTCTAATTGACCTGATTTCAGGTTACCCCCAGTGGATGTTCTTTAGCTTGATTTTCCATGGTTCGCAGGGATATTTGGCAGGTGTTAAAGGGAAATGGCAGTGGCTAGGATTAGTCTTGGCAACTATCATCATGGTGGCAGGTTACGCTTTTGCATCGGCTTGGATGAATGGTTGGGGAGCAGCCATACCAGAAATCGTCCCAAATCTTGTGCAAAATATCGTTGGTATGACAGTAGGCTTTCTTCTTTGTCATAGTGTGAAGAAAGCTAGATAATAGTAAAAAGAGCAATCCTCCATGGGAACTATTGAAAAAACTCTGATTTTTTGCTAAAATGAAAGCTATGAAAACACTCTACGATGTGCAACAATTTCTTAAACAGTTCGGCATTCTTGTCTATATGGGCAAACGCCTCTATGATATTGAACTAATGAAGATAGAACTTTCTCGAATCTACGATGCTGGCTTGATGGATAAGCTGGATTATCTAGAAGCGGAGGCTGTTCTTCGCAGAGAGCACAAACTAGAATTAGACTATTTAGAAAAAAATGGAGATTAGATATTATGGTAACTTGGGTATTATGGGGACTTGTAGTGGCGATGTTGGCATGGATGGGATACAACTATCTTCGTATTCGCCGTGCAGCAAAAATTGTAGACAATGCAGAGTTTGAATCTTTGATTCGTACAGGTCAGCTAATTGACTTGCGTGAGCCAGCTGACTTCCACAGAAAACATATCCTCGGAGCTCGTAATATTCCTTCAAATCAATTGAAGACAAGTCTTGCAGCTCTTCGCAAGGATAAACCTGTCCTTCTATATGAAAACCAACGTGCGCAACGTGTAACCAATGCAGCACTTTTCTTGAAAAAACAAGGTTTCTCAGAAATTTATATCCTTTCTTACGGATTGGATTCTTGGACAGGCAAGGTTAAGACCAGCTAATATTCTGTAAAAAGTTATTGAATTGTAGATAAATCTAGCTTTTTGTGATATAATTAATTTGTATTAAATTTAAGGAGTTTTTATTATGCAAGAAAAGAAAAAAGCATCACTTGTTTTAGGTATCCTATCTATCGTCCTTGGTTTGTTATCTCCAATCGTAGGTCTTGTTTTGGGTATCATTGGACTTGTTTTGGCTAATTCGCACGAAAAACAATCTGAACTAGTGTATAAAACAGAAAAAATTCTCAATATCGTAGGTATTGTCATTTCTGTACTTAACTGGATTGCAGCCATCGCAATGATTTTTAGCTAATCAAAAACAAAAAAGCTTTAGTTTTAAAGCTTTTTTGTTTTATCCACTTTTCGTTAAGTGGTTTTTAATAATTTTCAATTCCTCTTGATTCAAGAGTCGGTATTGACCTTCTGCTAGGTCAGGATCTAATAGAAAATCTCCGAACTGAACTCTTTTGAGGGCAGTGACCTTGACACCGACTGAGAGGAACATTTTCTTGACCTGATGAAATTTCCCTTCAGAGATGGTGATGGTTGCTCGGCTGATACTAGGACTTGAAGATAGAATCTCAAGCTGAGCAGGTTTACAAATAGTTCCATCAAGAAAGACAATCCCGTTTTTGAACTGCTGGATGTGATCTGGTGTGAGCAATCCGTTCACTTCAACTTGATAAGTTTTATCGACATGATATTGAGGGTGGAGAAGTTGAAAACCTAGAGGGCCATTGTTTGTTAAGAGGAGGAGCCCTGTCGTATCTCGATCTAGCCGACCGATAGCATAGAGTTGGTCTGATTGGAGGTGTTGAGGTAGTATGTCCATAACCGTTGGGAGCTTCTTGTCCTTGCTTGCTGTCACGACACCATTTGGTTTGTGAAGCATGAGATAGGTGTGCTCATATCCTTGGATTTTTCTACCCTGAAAAATCAACTCTTGTAATCCCGTATCAACATTTTGTGCAAGGGAAGTAGCAGGGACTCCATCTACTAAGATTTCTTTTTTTAGGAGAGCCTGTTTCATGGCTTTTCGACTGATTTTTTCCTGGGCTAATAAATTATCTAAACGCATACCAGCCTATCTTATCACAAGTCGGGATTTTTGAAAAGAAAAGATAAGTCATGAATTTTCTTTTGAAAACATTTACACTTACTTGAGTTAAGTCATTTGCTTAAAATTGTGGTATAATTGCTCAGTTAGAAAATAAATTTTTGAATATAACAGAGGAAATCATGACAAAATTAAGAGAAGATATCCGTAATATCGCGATTATCGCCCACGTCGACCACGGTAAAACAACACTCGTTGACGAATTATTAAAACAATCTGAAACTCTTGATGCGCGTACAGAATTAGCTGAACGTGCAATGGATTCAAACGATATTGAAAAAGAGCGTGGAATTACCATCCTTGCGAAGAATACAGCAGTTGCCTACAACGGAACTCGTATCAATATCATGGACACACCAGGACACGCGGACTTCGGTGGAGAAGTTGAACGTATCATGAAAATGGTTGACGGTGTAGTCTTGGTAGTGGATTCTTACGAAGGTACTATGCCTCAAACTCGTTTCGTATTGAAAAAAGCTTTGGAACAAGACCTTGTCCCAATCGTTGTTATCAATAAAATTGACAAACCATCAGCTCGTCCAGCAGAAGTAGTGGATGAAGTTTTGGAACTCTTCATCGAGCTTGGTGCAGATGATGATCAGCTTGACTTCCCAGTAGTCTATGCTTCAGCAATCAACGGAACATCTTCATTGTCAGATGATCCAGCCGACCAAGAAAAGACTATGGCGCCAATCTTTGATACCATTATTGACCACATTCCAGCTCCAATCGATAACTCAGATGAGCCACTTCAATTCCAAGTGTCACTCTTGGACTACAATGATTTCGTTGGTCGTATCGGTATCGGACGTGTCTTCCGTGGTACTGTTAAGGTCGGAGACCAAGTTACTCTTTCTAAACTTGATGGTACAACCAAGAACTTCCGTGTTACAAAACTCTTTGGTTTCTTTGGTTTGGAACGTCGTGAAATCCAAGAAGCTAAGGCTGGTGACTTGATTGCCGTATCAGGTATGGAAGACATCTTCGTTGGGGAAACAATCACTCCAACAGATGCAGTCGAAGCTCTTCCAGTTCTTCACATCGACGAACCTACTCTTCAAATGACCTTCTTGGTTAACAACTCACCATTTGCTGGTCGTGAAGGAAAATGGGTGACTTCTCGTAAGGTTGAAGAGCGTCTTCAAGCAGAATTGCAAACAGACGTATCTCTTCGTGTAGATCCAACAGACTCACCAGATAAATGGACAGTTTCAGGACGTGGGGAATTGCACTTGTCAATCCTCATCGAGACTATGCGTCGTGAAGGTTATGAGCTTCAAGTATCTCGTCCAGAAGTTATCGTCAAAGAAATCGATGGTGTGAAGTGTGAGCCATTTGAGCGCGTGCAAATCGACACACCAGAAGAATACCAAGGATCTGTTATCCAAAGCCTTTCTGAACGTAAGGGTGAAATGTTGGATATGATTTCAACTGGTAACGGTCAAACTCGTTTGGTCTTCCTAGTTCCTGCGCGTGGTTTGATTGGATACTCAACTGAGTTCTTGTCAATGACTCGTGGTTACGGGATCATGAACCATACCTTCGACCAATACTTGCCATTGATTCCAGGAGAAATTGGTGGACGTCACCGTGGTGCCCTTGTTTCAATCGATGCTGGTAAAGCAACAACCTACTCAATCATGTCGATCGAAGAACGTGGTACTATCTTTGTCAACCCAGGTACTGAGGTTTACGAAGGAATGATCATCGGGGAAAACTCTCGTGAAAATGACTTGACTGTTAATATCACGAAAGCAAAACAAATGACCAACGTTCGTTCCGCTACTAAGGACCAAACAGCGGTTATCAAGACTCCTCGTATCTTGACTCTTGAAGAATCACTTGAGTTCTTGAACGACGATGAGTACATGGAAGTAACGCCTGAATCTATTCGTTTGCGTAAACAAATCCTCAACAAGGCAGAGCGTGAGAAAGCAAACAAAAAGAAAAAATCAGCTGAATAAGAGCTAGAAAGAGATAAAGATGGTCTATTTAATCATAGGGATACTCTTATTACTACTCTATGTATTTGCGACACCTCAAAGTATCAAGGGGACAGTCAATGTTGTAATATTAGTCTTTGGACTTGTTGCCCTCGTAATCTTGTTGCTCTTGTCTGCCCTGCAGATTTTCCAACTTCCAGCAGAAATCTTTATTACATTGGGAATGCTGGCTCTTACTTACTTTAGTTTGAGAGATATCAGTCTCATGTCGATTCGAAAGAAGCGCGAAAATTAAATCTATTCATAACAAAAAACTTCTATCAGCAACTCAGTTGCCGATAGAAGTTTTTATTTGTTACTGTTTTTGTCAGAATAACGGTTGTAGAAATCTACTTTTATCTGGATAAAATGTTCTAATTCACGAAAGAGTTGTAGAAGCGTAGCCCGTGTCTCAAACTCTTCTCTAGTTTTAGGGAGAGATCGATTGCGAAACACCTCTAGGTAGCTCTCGATATCATTCAATAAGTCGTAGGCTGGATTGGTTTGACTCAGTTGGCTAGCTGTCTTTGAAAAGAGCTGAGCGACAATCAAACTCTCACTAGCAGCTAGTTGGCATGTGTTAATCTGTTGAGCCATATTTCTTAAGATACGCGTTTGTCTTTGCCGCATCTCAAAGTAGTGGATATGATAATCTGTCTGGTGAAAGAGATGGTCAGAGTGATCGAGGTAAACTAGCTTAAGAGCATCCTCAAGCAGTTGATCAAGTTCATTTACAAGTTGAGCCTGATTACGGCCATCTCCTCTTTTCAGATAGTAAGAAAGCCGTAGAAGAACATCTCTGAGTTTTTCTTCAACAAGCGTATGATAATGTTGAATTTCTTTTTCACGTGAAGGCATGTAGAGATTGACCAGAAGTGCAAATCCAGTACCGATTAGGAAGAGTAAGAGCTCATTCAGTAAAAGTGCTGGTGCTGTTGATTGTTGGATTAAGAGATGGCTGACCAGAACGCTACTAGGAGTGATTCCAATTTCCCAACCCAGTTTATAGGCTAGAGGAACATAGATTGCTAAGTAAAGTCCAAAACTCCAAATATGATAGCCAGTCAGTTGGAAAGCTATAACACCAACTAAGAGAGCTAGAAGAGTTGAAAAAAGACGATTGCGGGCTAGTTTGATCGTGCTTCTTCGAGTATCAGAAAGACTCAAGATAGCAATGATACCAGCTGATACAGCTGATGACAAATCAAAAAAGTAGGCTAGTAAACAGGCAAAACAGGTTGCTAGGACTAGTTTTAAAGTACGTTGTGTGATAGACATCAAATACTTCCTTGGGATAAGTGATTGAAAGTTTCAGTGGTGGGTAGGAGACAATGAGTTATTTCAATAGACTCATTGAGTAACTAATTGCTTCTTTTTGTAGTGGTTTGATTATAGTATAAATATGCTTTGAAATCAAGTCTATGTATGTTTGATGGACCTGGAATGAATACTTATGAAGCCAGACACAACTTCGTTTTGTGGTATAATAATTAGAAAGGAGTTTTACATGCAAGAATTTTTTAAAAGTTATTTTAATAAGCTAGATTTAACAACGGTATTTGAGAATCTTTTAACGAAAGTGATTTCTCTTTTAATTTTATTTGTGCTATTTTACATAGCTAAACAGCTTCTCCATGCAGCTGTCAAGAGAATTGTGAAGCCTTCACTTAAGTATTCAAAACGTGATGCAGGACGACAAAAGACAATCTCGCGTTTATTAGAAAATATTTTTAATTACACCCTTTATTTCTTTTTAGTTTACTGCATTTTGTCTATCCTAGGACTACCTGTATCCAGTTTACTAGCTGGTGCTGGGATTGCTGGGGTTGCAATTGGTATGGGGGCGCAGGGCTTCTTATCAGATGTTATCAATGGCTTCTTTATTCTCTTTGAACGCCAGTTGGATGTAGGGGATGAAGTTGTTCTGACAAATGGTCCCATTACTGTATCGGGAAAAGTAGTTAGTGTCGGCATTCGAACCACTCAACTAAGAGGTGAAGACCAGGCTCTCCACTTTGTTCCCAACCGTAATATTACTGTGGTTAGTAATTTTTCAAGAGATGAACAGAACTGAAATTTTACTTGATTTATGGTACAATAGAGGGAGTTTGACAGAGGAGAAATGATGGTTTTAGATAAACAATTAGGAAATGGTTGTACCTGGATAAATCTTGATATCGAAAAAATTAAAAATCTTGAAGATTTATCTGAAATCTATGGTTTGGATAAGGAAACCATCGAATATGCTCTGGATAGAAATGAAAGAGCCCATATGGATTACAACCGTGAGAATGGGACTGTGACCTTTATTTATAATGTTCTTGACCTAGAAAAAGACAAGGAATACTATGAAGCCATTCCCATGACCTTTATCGTTGAAAAACAACGAATCATCACAATCAGCAATCATAAGAATGCCTATGTGATTGAACGTATGCTAACTTATCTGAAAACTCATGAAATTATTTCGATTTACAAGTTTCTCTTTGCTGGTTTAGAGATTATCAGTAACGCTTATTATCCTGTCATTGAAGAGATGGATAAAAGTAAGGACGTAATTAGTGCCTTGCTACGTCAAACTACAACAAAGAAAAATCTCTTCGCCCTCTCTGACTTGGAGACTGGTATGGTTTACTTGACAGCAGCAGCAAAACAAAATCGACTCCTCTTGGAACATATCCAGGGCCATGCTCTTTATCGGAAATTTAATGATGTCGAACGAGAGCAGTTTGATGATGCGATGATTGAAGCCCATCAGTTGGTGTCTATGACAGACTTGATTTCTCAAGTCTTGCAACAACTCTCAGCTTCTTACAACAACATCCTAAACA
The DNA here is from genome assembly GCF_001814215.1 of Streptococcus sp. HMSC062D07. Lineage (NCBI taxonomy): Bacteria > Bacillati > Bacillota > Bacilli > Lactobacillales > Streptococcaceae > Streptococcus > Streptococcus sp. HMSC062D07. The sequence goes on along the minus strand of NZ_KV815326.1, from coordinate 195,932 downwards.
ACAACCTGAATGATAGTTTGACAATTTTGACTATTATCTCCGTCTTACTAGCAGTACTTGCGGTTATTACAGGTTTCTTCGGAATGAATGTTCCTCTACCATTTACAGAAGAGCCAAATGCTTGGATTTATATCTTAATGACTAGCTTGATTTTATGGGCGGCCTTATCTCAATGGCTGAAGAAAATTACTAGAAAATAAAAGAAAAGGAACCAAAATGGTGATTGAAAACTACATGCCAGACTTTGCTGTAGAAGCAGTTTATGATTTGACAGTCCAAAGCCTGAAAAACCAAGGGATCAAAGCTGTTTTGGTGGATTTGGACAATACTCTGATTGCTTGGAATAACCCTGACGGGACTCCAGAGATGAAACGATGGTTGCATGACCTTCGTGACGCAGGGATTCGCATTATTGTAGTCTCAAATAATTCTAAAAAACGTGTCCAACGAGCAGTTGAAAAATTTGGGATTGATTATGTCTACTGGGCTTTGAAGCCTTTTACTTTCGGGATTGATCGTGCTATGAAGGAATTCCACTATGAGAAAAACGAAGTGGTCATGGTTGGGGATCAACTCATGACGGATATTCGAGCTGCTCACCGAGCAGGGATTCGTTCGATTTTGGTCAAACCCTTGGTCCAGCATGACTCTATCAAAACGAAGATTAACCGTGCTCGTGAGCGCCGTGTCATGAAACAAATCACTGAAAAGTACGGGCCTATCACATATAAAAAAGGAATCTAACTATGGAAGAAATTCTCTGTATTGGCTGTGGAGCAACCATTCAGACGACAGATAAGACCGGTCTAGGCTTTACGCCTCAGTCAGCACTCGAAAAAGGTTTGGAAACTGGTGAAGTTTATTGCCAACGTTGTTTCCGTCTTCGTCATTACAATGAAATCACAGATGTGCAGTTGACGGATGATGATTTTCTAAAACTCTTGCACGAGGTGGGAGACAGTGATGCCTTGGTGGTCAATGTTATTGATATCTTTGACTTTAATGGCTCTGTTATCCCAGGATTGCCTCGTTTTGTATCAGGCAATGATGTTCTCTTGGTTGGAAATAAAAAAGACATCCTACCTAAGTCTGTTAAACCAGGTAAGATTAGTCAATGGCTCATGGAACGTGCCCACGAAGAAGGTCTACGTCCTGTTGACGTCGTTCTGACTTCAGCCCAAAACAAGCATGCTATCAAGGAAGTCATTGATAAAATTGAGCACTACCGTAAGGGTCGTGACGTCTATGTAGTTGGGGTTACCAACGTTGGGAAATCAACTCTTATCAATGCTATTATCCAGGAAATTACGGGTGACCAGAACATCATCACAACTTCACGCTTCCCAGGAACAACCTTGGATAAGATTGAAATTCCGCTCGATGATGGTTCTTATATCTACGATACGCCTGGAATTATCCATCGTCATCAGATGGCCCACTACTTGACGGCTAAAAACCTCAAGTATGTCAGCCCTAAAAAGGAAATCAAACCTAAAACTTACCAGCTCAATCCTGAACAAACTCTCTTTTTAGGAGGTTTGGGACGCTTTGACTTCATCGCAGGAGAGAAGCAAGGCTTCACAGCTTTCTTTGACAATGAACTCAAACTTCATCGTACCAAGCTTGAAGGAGCGAGTGCCTTTTACGACAAGCACCTTGGAACCCTCCTTACACCACCAAATAGCAAGGAAAAAGAAGATTTTCCCAAACTGGTCCAACATGTCTTTACTATCAAAGATAAGACAGACCTCGTTATCTCAGGACTAGGCTGGATCCGTGTAACAGGAACTGCCAAAGTCGCCGTCTGGGCACCAGAAGGCGTCGCAGTCGTCACACGAAAAGCAATTATTTAAACACAGAAAGGAAAGAGTTATCTTTATAAAGGCGAGCATTGCGAGCCCCTAGAAGATACTTTTCGCCGTGGTGTTAGTTGGTACAAGTGATTGTACCAACTGAGGAAAATTTGAGACTTTAGGCTCAAATTTTAGTCATGAAAGTCCAGAGGACTTTGCTGACGTCCGTCACCACTTCAGAAAAGTATAAAAAGAAACTCTTTTAAATGAATTATGTCATTAACATCAAAACAACGTGCCTTCCTCAACAGCCAGGCACACACCCTCAAACCCATTATTCAAATCGGGAAAAATGGACTCAACGACCAAATCAAAACCAGCGTTCGTCAGGCACTTGACGCCCGCGAATTGATCAAGGTTACTCTCTTGCAAAACACAGATGAAAACATCCACGAAGTAGCTGAAATCTTGGAAGAAGAAATCGGTGTGGATACAGTACAAAAAATTGGTCGTATCTTGATTTTGTATAAACAATCAAGCAAGAAAGAAAATCGCAAGATTTCTAAAAGAGTCAAAGAAATCTAAGCATATACTCCCAAACTGTTTTTACAGAAGACTAAAGGAGATTAGCCTATGGCAATCGAATTATTAACTCCCTTTACAAAAGTGGAGTTAGAGCCAGAAATCAAGGATAAAAAACGTAAGCAAGTTGGAATCTTAGGGGGAAATTTTAACCCTGTTCACAATGCCCACCTTATCGTCGCAGACCAAGTGCGCCAACAGTTGGGATTGGATCAAGTGCTGCTTATGCCTGAATACCAACCACCTCACGTAGACAAAAAGGAAACCATTTCTGAACACCACCGCCTCAAGATGCTTGAATTGGCAATTGACGGAATCGAAGGTTTAGCTATTGAGACCATCGAGCTGGAGCGTAAGGGTATTTCCTATACCTACGACACCATGAAGATTTTGACAGAGAAGAATCCAGATACAGATTATTACTTTATCATCGGTGCTGACATGGTAGACTATCTGCCTAAGTGGTACAGAATTGATGAATTGGTCGACCTCGTTCAGTTTGTAGGAGTTCAACGACCACGCTACAAGGCTGGGACTTCTTATCCAGTCATTTGGGTAGATGTGCCTCTTATGGATATTTCATCCAGTATGGTACGTGATTTTATCGCCCAAGGACGAACACCTAACTTTCTCCTACCCAAACCAGTGCTAGACTATATCGAGAAAGAAGGTCTCTACTAATGGCATATCAAGACTACATCAACTGTTCCCGAGAGGAATTGTTGGGGAAAATGGCAGAGCTTCTACCCGAGAAACGCCTAACCCATTGTTTGGGTGTAGAGCGTGCAGCCATAGAATTGGCTCAGCGCTTTGGTGTGGATGTTGAGAAAGCTGGTCTTGCAGGTCTCCTTCATGACTATGCTAAAAAGTTGTCAGATCAGGAATTCCTAGACTTGATTGACCGTTATCAGCTAGACCCTGACCTCAAAAACTGGAGCAATAATGTCTGGCATGGTATGGTCGGCATTTACAAAATCAAGGAAGATTTGAACTTGCAAAAACCTGAAATCCTGCGAGCTATTGAAATCCATACGGTCGGTGCTGGCCAGATGACGGACCTTGATAAGGTCATCTACGTCGCAGACTATATCGAGCACAATCGTGCCTTTCCAGGGGTGGACCAGGCACGTGAGATTGCTGAGCTATCGCTCAATAAGGCTGTGGCCTACGAAACAGCTCGTACTGTAGAGCATTTAGCTCGCCAGGGATTTCCCATCTATCCCCAAACCCTTGAAACCTATAACGCCTATGTGCACTATTTGAAAGAGAATTAAATGAAGACGGCTTTTATCATTATTGATGTACAAAATATTTTAGTGGAAACAGGTTTTAAGACAGATAGTCTATTGGAAAAGATTTCTTATTTACAAAACCAAGCTAGAAGTAAGAATATCGAAATTATCTATGTTCAACATATTGAGAACCCTGAAGCCCAAACATCAGAAGATTGGCAGTTATCTGAGCTTTTAAGTCGAAAACCTGATGAAAAGGTCTTTCAGAAGAAGTATAATAGTATTTTCAAAGAAACTGGTTTAAGAGAATACTTGGATAAACAGGGAATTGAAAAATTAGTTTTATGTGGTATGCAGACTGAATATTGTGTGGATACCTCTGTCAAGGTTGCTTTTGAATATGGCTATCAGCTTATTATTCCAGAAGGAACTTGCACAACGTTTGATGGGGATGACATTCCAGCAGAAACGATAAATGAATTTTATGAGGGCATTTGGGAGGGGCGCTTTGCAGATGTCCTAGATTGTAAAAATATTTTTTAAAAGAGGATTAAATGAAGGAAAAAGAATTACTAGAACTAGTCGTGAAAGCGGCTGATGAGAAACGTGCTGAGGATATCCTCGCACTTGATGTACAAGAATTAACTAGTGTGACAGACTACTTTGTTATCACTAGCTCTATGAATAGCCGTCAGTTAGATGCTATCGCTGAAAATATCCGTGAAAAAGTAGCTCAAGCAGGCTTTAAAGGTAGTCATGTTGAAGGTGATGCAACTGGAGGCTGGGTCTTACTCGACCTCGGTGGTGTAGTAGTGCATATCTTCTCAGAAGAAATGCGTGCTCACTATAACCTAGAAAAACTATGGCATGAGGCTGCCTCTGTAGACCTCTCAGAAACTTTATAGTCTTTTCCTTTATCTTTTATTACGGCGTTAACTCATTTTGCCTAACTCTAGTTATGCCTGCAATTCGTTGCCTAGTACTAAAAGCAAACGAAAAGACTATAGCGTTACAATTGAACTCAGTTGCAGTCAACTGGGTTTTATTTGCTTATTTTAGAAAAATTGATTGAAAGGTAAGAGCGTCGTGTTTTGTTCATCTCGAAACTAAACACGAGCTAAAAGCTGCGAGAAAAAGATAAACTTCCTTTGTATCTGACGATACAGCAGAAAGTTTCCTATTTTCTCCTTGCTTTTAACGCTCTTTGTATCTTAATTATGGCTACTTATGAAACTTTTGCGGCTGTTTACGATGCAGTCATGGATGATAGTTTATACGACAAGTGGACGGACTTTTCCCTCCGTCATCTACCTAAGACTAAGGAGAGAAAGAGACTCTTGGAATTGGCTTGTGGGACAGGAATTCAGTCTGTCCGCTTTTCGCAGGCTGGTTTTGATGTAACTGGACTGGACTTGAGCGCGGATATGTTGAAGATTGCCGAAAAGAGAGCTACTTCAGCCAAGCAAAAGATTGATTTTATTGAAGGCAATATGTTGGACCTGTCCAAGGCAGGTAAATACGACTTTGTGACTTGCTATTCGGACTCTATCTGCTATATGCAGGACGAGGTGGAAGTAGGGGATGTCTTTAAGGAGGTCTATAATGCCCTCAATGAGGACGGAGTCTTTATCTTTGATGTGCATTCGACCTACCAGACTGATGAGGTTTTCCCAGGTTATTCTTATCATGAAAATGCGGAAGATTTTGCCATGCTCTGGGATACCTATGAGGATGCAGCACCACATTCCATCGTGCATGAACTGACTTTCTTTATCAAAGAAGCGGACGGTTCCTTTAGTCGTCATGATGAAGTCCATGAGGAGCGTACATACGAAGTTTTGACCTATGACATTTTGTTGGAACAAGCTGGTTTTAAGTCCTTTAAACTTTTTGCGGACTTTGAGGACAAGGAGCCAACAGAGACTAGTACCCGTTGGTTTTTCGTCGCACAGAAGTAGGAGATGGATATGGTTCGATCAAAATATTCTTGGGAAGAAGTTTCGCAGTTTAATCGTATCCGTCAAAATGGAACGCTTTGGGAAAAAGATGGGCAATACTTCTATGTTCAGGAAGAAGGAACCGTGTTTTCAGAGTTAGTCGTTTACGATATGTCTAAGAAGCTTTTTGATATGTTAGTAAATGGAATAAAATCAGAGGATGATATCCGACATATGCTGATGTATGGAACATGGCCAATGACGGTTGCTGGATGCCATAGACCAACTATGTTGATAGCTTATCCTGAGTTACAAAAAAATTATAGCAACGAACAACTGGCAGAAATCCTTCCAGTAGGAGAAAAACAATGGCTTAACTGGAGAGGAAGATTGCCTGAGCGGTATCGTAGATTTCGTCATTAGAAAGGGAGAACATCATGACTATCACAGGTATTATTGCGGAGTTCAATCCTTTTCATAATGGCCATAAATACCTGCTGGAACAGGTAGATGGCCTGAAAATTGTGGCTATGTCTGGGAATTTTATGCAACGGGGAGAGCCTGCGATTGTGGACAAGTGGACACGGGCTCAAATGGCGCTAGAAAATGGGGCGGATTTGGTCGTAGAATTACCCTTTTTAGTCAGTGTCCAAGCAGCGGATTTCTTCGGTCAAGGTGCTGTAGATATCTTGGCTCGTTTGGGGATTGAGACCCTTGCCTTTGGGACAGAAGAAGTTCTGGATTACCAGCAAATTGCTGATTTATACGCAGAACGTGGTCAAGAGATGGAATTCTTCATGGAAAACTTACCTGATTCTCTTTCTTACCCTCAGAAAACCCAAGCTATGTGGAAGGAATTTGCAGGTCTTGATTTTTCAGGCAATACACCCAATCATGTCCTTGCTCTCGCCTATGCCAAGGCGGTTGCTGGACGTAACATTAAGCTTCATCCAATAAAGCGTCAGGGAGCGGGTTACCATTCTGTGGACAAGGATGTGGACTTTGCCTCAGCGACAGCTCTTCGTCAGCATCAAAATGATCAAAATTTCTTAGAACGTTTTATGCCTTCGGTTGCTCTTTTTGAAAATGCTAGTAAGGTAAACTGGGATAACTATTTTCCCTTGCTTCGCTATCAAATCTTGTCAAACCCTGACTTAACCACTATCTATCAGGTCAATCAAGAAATGGCTGTTCGTATCAAGGATGCCATCAAGACAGCCCAGACTGTGGAAGAATTGGTCGAGGCAGTTTCCACCAAACGGTACACAAAAGCGCGTGTGCGACGCCTCTTGACTTATATCTTGGTGCAAGCCAGAGAAAGTGACCTGCCAGAAGCCATTCACGTCCTCGGTTTTACCGAAAAAGGCAGACAATACCTTAAAAATCTTAAGGAGCAGGTTAATCTAGTTAGCCGAATCGGTAAAGAACCCTGGGATGCTATGACTCAAAAGGCAGACCAAATTTATCAACTGGGACACCCAAGCATCGCAGAACAAAATTTTGGTCGAGTGCCAATCAGAATCGAATCAAACTAAGTCTACTGAAAGGTAGGCTTTTTACTTATTTTTTTGTAAAAAATTCTATAAAAAATTGGGTTCGTTAAAGAAGCCTATTTTACTGGGGAAAATAACAATTTCAACTCAAAAAATGACCAAAATATCTTCCATTTAAGGTTTGTTAAAAATATTTTTTTGTGGTAAAATGTATAAGAATGCATGTCATTCAGATAAACAAATAAATTGAGGTAAAAACATGGAAATTATGACAATTGTTATAGTTGTTTTTGCCGTCATCATTGGTTTAGTCATTGGATATGTCAGCATCTCAGTCAAGATGAAATCATCACAAGAGGCTGCAGAGTTGATGCTTTTAAATGCTGAACAAGAAGCAACTAATTTACGAGGACAAGCTGAGCGCGAAGCGGATTTATTACTCAATGAAGCTAAGAGCGAAAGCAAATCCCTTAAAAAAGAAGCACTATTGGAGGCTAAAGAGGAAGCCAGAAAATACCGCGAAGAAGTGGACGCTGAATTTAAGTCGGAGCGTCAAGAACTCAAGCAAATCGAAAGTCGTTTGACGGAGAGAGCTACGAGCCTTGACCGTAAAGACGATAATTTGACGAACAAAGAAAAAACACTTGAACAAAAAGAACAAAGTATTTCTGATAGAGCAAAAAACCTTGATGCACGTGAAGAGCAACTAGAGGAAATTGAAAAGCAAAAGCAAGCTGAACTAGAGCGTGTCGGAAGTCTGACACAGTCAGAGGCAAAAGATATTATCTTAGCCCAAACAGAGGAAGACTTGACCAAGGAAATTGCTAGCCGCATTCGTGAGGCGGAGCAAGAAGTCAAGGAACGTTCAGATAAGCTTGCTAAGGATATCCTGTCCCAAGCCATGCAGAGAATTGCTGGTGAGTATGTAGCTGAGTCTACCAACTCGACAGTTCATCTGCCTGATGATACCATGAAAGGTCGTATCATTGGTCGTGAAGGTCGCAATATCCGTACCTTTGAAAGTTTGACAGGGGTTGATGTCATCATTGATGATACGCCAGAAGTGGTAACCTTGTCAGGTTTTGATCCTATCCGCCGTGAGATTGCCCGTATGACGATGGAAACCTTACTTAAGGATGGACGTATTCACCCAGCTCGTATCGAAGAGTTGGTTGAGAAAAACCGTCAAGAAATTGATAACAGAATTCGTGAATATGGTGAAGCTGCAGCCTATGAAATCGGTGCACCAAACCTTCACCCAGACTTGATGAAGATCATGGGTCGCTTGCAGTTCCGTACTTCATACGGACAAAATGTCTTGCGTCACTCAATTGAAGTGGCTAAGTTAGCTGGTATCATGGCTAGCGAACTTGGTGAAAATGCAGCCCTTGCCCGTCGTGCAGGATTCCTTCACGATATTGGTAAAGCCATTGACCGTGAGGTAGAAGGTAGCCACGTTGAGATTGGTACTGAATTAGCTCGCAAGTACAAAGAACATCCAGTTGTGATTAACACGATTGCTAGTCACCACGGAGATGTAGAGCCTGAAAGTGTGATTGCAGTTCTCGTTGCTGCAGCGGACGCCTTGAGCGCAGCCCGTCCAGGAGCTCGTAGCGAATCACTTGAAAGCTACATCAAACGTCTCCATGATTTAGAAGAAATCGCTAATAGCTTTGAAGGAGTTCAAAATAGCTTTGCCCTTCAAGCAGGTCGTGAAATCCGCATCATGGTAAATCCAGGTCAAATCAAGGACGACAAGGTCACAATCTTAGCTCACAAAGTTCGTGAGAAAATCGAAAGCAGCCTAGATTACCCAGGAAATATCAAGGTAACCGTGATTCGTGAACTTCGTGCAGTTGATTATGCAAAATAAATAAGAAAGAGCAGTTGAAAAATTACTGCTTTTTTGTTACACTAGATAGAAAGATTGTAGTAAGCAGAAATGCCTTCACAAAGAGAATTCTGAATGAATTTTCAAGTCATTTCACAAACTATCCAAAGGAGACATCATGGCAGACCGTGGCTTACTAATCGTTTTTTCAGGTCCTTCTGGAGTCGGAAAAGGAACGGTTAGACGAGAAATTTTTGAGAGTTCTGAAAATCAATTCCAATATTCTGTATCTATGACAACACGGGCGCAACGTCCAGGTGAAGTAGACGGAGTTGACTATTTCTTCCGTACACGTGAAGAATTTGAAGAATTGATCCGTCAAGGACAGATGTTAGAGTATGCAGAGTATGTGGGTAACTACTATGGAACTCCTCTGACTTATGTTAATGAAACGCTTGATAAAGGAATCGATGTCTTTCTTGAAATTGAAGTGCAGGGAGCTCTTCAGGTTAAGAAAAAAGTTCCAGATGCTGTCTTTATCTTTTTGACACCACCAGATTTGGAAGAATTGCAAGATCGTCTCGTTGGTCGTGGTACAGATAGCGCAGAAGTGATTGCCCAACGTATCGAAAAAGCCAAAGAAGAAATTGCTTTGATGCGTGAGTATGACTATGCTATTGTCAATGACCATGTTCCTCTTGCTGCAGAACGTGTCAAACGTGTAATTGAAGCTGAACATTTCCGTGTCGATCGTGTCATCGGTCACTATCAGGATATGCTACCAAAGTCTCCGACTATTCGATAAACTATAGAAAACAGGTACAAACAAATGATGCTTAAACCCTCTATCGATACCTTGCTTGATAAGGTACCATCAAAATATTCACTCGTAATCTTGGAAGCAAAACGTGCTCACGAATTAGAAGCTGGAGCAACTCCAACACAAGAATTCAAATCTGTAAAATCTACACTTCGTGCCTTGGAAGAGATTGAATCTGGGAATGTAACCATCCACCCAGATCCAGAAGGAAAACGCGAAGCTGTTCGTCGTCGTATTGAAGAAGAAAGACGCTTGAGAGAAGAAGAAGAAAAGAAAATCAAAGAGCAAATCGCAAAAGAAAAAGAAGAAGGTGAAAAAATTTAAGGTTGGGGGGACTCAATCTTATTTTTTCTATTGCAAGAATACTCAATCAATTGAAACGATTTAAGAAGAGAAGGAGGTGAGGAAATGACTATTGCAAAAATCATTGTAGATGTTCCTTTGATGCAGACGGACCAGCCCTATAGCTACAAGATTCCAGAGGAATTTGAAGGGATGCTGGAAGTCGGCATGCGAGTCCACGTTCCATTTGGAAAGGCCAATCGCTTGATTCAAGGGATAGTTCTTGGAATTGAACAAGAAAATGATGCGGAAGTGGCAGACGATGACTTGAAAGAGATTGCCGAAGTGCTGGATTTTTCTCCTGTCTTAACGGAGGAACAACTCTGGCTAGCTGAAGAGCTACGTAAGTCAGTTTTTTCCTATAAAATTTCGATTTTAAAAGCTATGCTTCCTGGGTTTTTGAACTCTAGCTATGATAAGATCCTCTATCCTCTGGAAGGCTTGAGTCAAGAAGACAGACATCGTTTGTTTGGTTCGCAGGAGTCTTTAGCATTTTCATCTCTCGACCTAGAAAAGCAATCTGAGATGATGCGTTTGACCCGAAAAGGGCTCTTGAAGCTAGAGTATCAGGCTGTAGACCAGAAGAAAGTTAAGACGCAGTCTTGGGTTGAAGTGAATCTTGACAAATTAGAAAAACTAGAAATCTCAAAGCGTGCCAAGAAGAAATTGGAGTTGCGAGATTATTTATTCAAACATCCTGAAACAGTTCCTTTGGCTGATTTGTTAGAACATTACTCACGCGAACAAGTTAACTTCTTTGTGGAACATGGTGCTGTTACCATCGCTCAAAAGGAAGTCCAACGTTCAGCTGCCTACTTTGAAGGAATTGAATCCAGCCAATCTTTAGAGTTAAATCCAGAACAAAAAGAAGCCTGTGAGGCGGTTGTTGGAGCGATTGGGAAAGAACATCCTCCATTTCTTCTACAAGGAATCACAGGAAGTGGGAAAACGGAGGTTTACTTGCAGATTATCCAAGGAGCCTTGGATATGGGGAAAACAGCTATCGTTTTAGTCCCAGAAATCTCTTTGACACCTCAAATGACAGAGCGTTTCATTGCTCGTTTTGGTGATAAAGTAGCCATTCTCCATTCAGGTTTGTCCAATGGTGAAAAGTACGACGAATGGCGCAAGGTGGAGCGAGGAGAAGCCCAGGTAGTTGTTGGTGCTAGGTCTGCCATTTTTGCACCTTTGAAAAATCTAGGGGTAATCATTATCGATGAGGAGCACGAGGCCAGCTATAAGCAAGATAGCAATCCACGTTATCATGCTAGGGATGTGGCTATTTTACGTGCTCAATACAATCAAGCTGCCTTAGTTCTTGGTTCTGCAACGCCAAGTTTAGAAAGTCGTGCGCGCGCTGGTAAGGGTGTCTATCAACATCTACGTCTGACTCAACGGGCCAATCCTTTAGCAAGTATTCCTGAGGTTCAACTGATTGATTTCCGTGACTATATCGGGCAGAATGAAACATCAAACTTTACACCACCACTGATTGAGGCTATTCAAGATCGACAGGATAAAAAAGAGCAGGTTGTTCTCATGCTCAATCGTCGTGGTTATTCTAGTTTTGTCATGTGCCGGGAATGTGGGACTGTGGATACCTGTCCCAACTGCGATATTTCCTTGACGCTGCATATGGATACTAAGACTATGAACTGTCATTATTGTGGATTTTCTAAGGAAATTCCTCATGTCTGTCCAAACTGTCAGAGTCGTAGTATTCGATACTATGGAACGGGAACTCAAAAGGCCTATGATGAGCTAGCAGAACTCTTTCCAGAGGCACGCATTCTACGCATGGATGTGGATACAACTCGTAAAAAGGGTAGTCACCAAGCTTTACTTGAACAATTTGGCAATGGTGAAGCGGACATATTGCTAGGAACCCAGATGATTGCCAAGGGCTTGGATTTTCCAAATGTGACCTTGGTTGGTGTTCTCAATGCGGATACGGCTTTGAACTTACCTGATTTTCGTTCTTCTGAGAGAACCTTCCAACTCTTGACCCAGGTGGCAGGTCGCGCCGGTCGTGCTGAAAAGGCAGGTCAGGTCTTGATTCAGTCCTATAATCCTCAGCATTATGCCATTCGTTTTGCCAAGGATCAGGATTACGAAGGTTTTTATGCCTATGAAATGGGCATCAGACGTCAGTTGGGTTATCCACCTTATTATTTTACTATTGGAATCACCTTATCTCATAAAAAAGAAGAAGAGGTTCTTAGACGTGCTTATCAAGTCATGGAGATTTTGCGGTCAGGTTTATCGGATGCTAGTGTAATTCTAGGTCCGACGCCAAAACCCATCGCTCGTACTCATAACCTCTACCACTACCAAATTTTGATTAAATACCGTTTAGAAGATGAGTTGGCTTCTACCCTTAATCAGGTCTTAGCCCTAACTCAAGAACGTGAAAATAGCGAACTTCGTCTCAGTATTGACCACGAACCGCAACAATTTTTATAGAAGGAGAAAAGATGACAAAACTAATCTTTATGGGAACTCCCAATTTTTCAGCAACTGTTTTAAAGGGGCTTTTGTCAGATGACCGCTACGAGATTGTAGCGGTTGTAACTCAGCCAGATCGTGCTGTCGGCCGTAAAAAAGTTATCCAGGAAACCCCAGTCAAACAAGCTGCCAAAGAGGCAGGTCTGCCCATCTACCAACCAGAAAAATTATCAGGTAGTCCAGAGATGGAAGCTATCATGAATTTGGGAGCTGACGGGATTGTAACTGCAGCTTTTGGGCAGTTTCTCCCAAGTAAACTCCTTGATAGCATGAATTTTGCAGTCAACGTTCACGCCTCCCTCCTTCCCAAACACCGTGGTGGAGCTCCTATCCATTATGCCTTGATTCAAGGTGATGAGGAGGCAGGAGTAACCATTATGGAAATGGTCAAGGAAATGGATGCAGGGGACATGATTTCCCGTCGCAGTATTCCCATTACTGATGAGGACAATGTAGGAACTTTGTTTGAAAAATTGGCCATTGTTGGGCGTGATTTGCTTTTGGATACTCTACCTGCTTATATAGCTGGTGAAATTCAGCCTCAACCACAAGACCCAAGCCAAGTAACTTTCTCACCAAATATCAAACCTGAGGAGGAAAAACTGGACTGGAACAAGACCAACCGTCAACTTTTCAACCAAATCCGTGGGATGAATCCATGGCCAGTTGCTCATACCTTCCTCAAGGGAGAACGCTTCAAAATCTATGAAGCTTTGCCTGTAGAAGGTCAGGGGAATCCGGGTGAGATACTCTCCATCGGTAAGAAAGAATTGATTGTCGCAACGGCAGAAGGAGCTCTATCTCTCAAACAGGTTCAACCAGCAGGAAAACCTAAAATGGACATTGCTTCCTTCCTTAACGGTGTTGGACGAAGTTTGGCTGTAGGAGAACGATTTGGTGACTAAAGTAGAAACGGCTAGAAACTTAGCCTTAAAGGTGCTAGAGGATGTCTTTGTCAATCAAGCCTACTCCAATATCGCCTTAAATAAACACCTCAAGGGAAGTCAACTGTCAGCAACTGACAAAGGTTTGGTGACAGAGCTTGTTTATGGAACCGTAGCTCGTAAACTAACTTTAGAATGGTATTTGTCTCACTTTATTGAGGATAGAGACAAGCTAGACAGCTGGCTCTATGTTTTGCTTCTCATGAGCGTCTATCAACTCCAATATTTGGATAAGCTTCCTGATCATGCAGTGGTCAATGAAGCGGTAGAAATTGCAAAACTTCGTAAAAAAGGTAGCGAAAAACTGGTCAATGCAGTCCTTCGCCGTATCTTGCGTGAGAGCTTGCCAGATATTGCCAGTATCAAGCGTAAGAACAAGCGTGATTCTATCGCCTACTCTTTGCCAGTGTGGTTAGTTTCTAAGCTCAAGGAAGAGTATGGAGAAGAGCGAGCGCAAGCGATTTTTGAAAGTCTATTAAAACGTAATAAAGCCAGTATCCGGGTGACAGATTTGAGCCGAAAAGAGGAAATTAAAGCTCTGCTTGATGCAAGTGATTCTGCTTTATCAGCTTCTGGTCTGGTCAAAGAACAGGGGCATTTTGCGGGTCATGACTTGTTTGCTGAAGGGGCTATTACTATCCAGGATGAGTCTAGTCAACTGGTTGCTCCAACTCTTGATTTACAAGGAGAGGAGCAGGTTTTGGATGCTTGTGCAGCTCCAGGTGGGAAAACAGCCCATATGGCATCTTATCTCACGACAGGTCAGGTAACAGCTCTGGATCTCTACGACCACAAACTCACTTTGATTCAAGAGAATGCCCAGCGTTTAGGTGTAGCAGACCGTGTTCAAACACAAAAATTGGATGCCCGAAAGGTTCACGAGTTTTTTGGTAAGAATCAATTTGATAAGATTCTTGTTGATGCCCCTTGCTCAGGGATTGGTCTATTACGTCGAAAACCAGATATCAAATACAACAAAGACACTGCTGACTTCGCGTCATTACAGGAAATTCAGTTGGAAATATTAGGTAGTGTTTGTCAAACGCTACGTAAAGGTGGTATAATAACTTATAGTACCTGCACTATTGTCTCTGAGGAGAACTTTCAAGTGGTTCAAGCATTTTTAGAAAGTCATCCAGAGTTCGAGCAGGTTAAACTAGAACACGAATGCAAGGATATCCTAAAAGATGGCTGCATCCTCATTACTCCTGAATTGTATGGAAGTGATGGATTCTTTATTAGCCAATTTCGTAAGATATCCAATTAGGAAGGAACTGACACAATGGAGATTTCATTATTAACAGATGTGGGTCAGAAACGTACAAATAATCAAGACTATGTCAATCTTTTTGTCAACCGTGCCGGTCGCACGATGATTATCTTGGCTGACGGGATGGGAGGACACCGCGCAGGTAATATTGCCAGTGAGATGGCAGTTACGGACTTAGGTGTTGCCTGGGTAGATACTCAGATTGATACCGTTAATGAAGTTCGTGAATGGTTTGCAGAACATCTAGAGATTGAAAATCAAAAGATTTACCAATTAGGTCGAGATGAAGCATATAAGGGAATGGGTACAACTCTAGAAGCCCTTGCAATCATTGATAACCAAGCCATCTATGCTCATATTGGCGATTCTCGTATCGGCTTGGTTCGTGGAGAAGAGTACCACCAATTAACGAGTGATCATTCATTAGTCAATGAGTTGCTCAAGGCAGGTCAATTAACACCTGAAGAAGCTGAAGCGCATCCACAAAAAAATATCATCACCCAGTCTATTGGACAAAAAGATGAGATTCAACCTGATTTAGGGATTGTAAGCTTGGAACCTGGTGACTATATCGTTATGAACAGTGATGGTCTCACGAATATGATTTCAGGAAGTGAAATCTATGACATCGTGACAAGTGATATTTCACTTGAAGACAAGGCGGCAACCTTAGTACGTTTTGCAAACAATGCCGGAGGGCTTGATAACATTACTGTTGCCTTGATTGCGATTGAGGAGGAATCAAAATGATCCAGATCGGCAAGATATTTGCCGGACGATATCGGATTATCAAACAAATTGGCCGTGGTGGGATGGCAGATGTCTACCTGGCCAAAGATTTGATTCTGGATGGGGAAGAGGTAGCGGTGAAGGTTCTGAGGACCAACTACCAAACGGACCCAATCGCTGTTGCACGTTTTCAGCGTGAAGCACGTGCGATGGCGGACCTAGATCATCCTCATATCGTTCGAATTACGGATATCGGTGAAGAAGACGGTCAACAATATCTAGCTATGGAATATGTAGCTGGGCTTGACCTCAAACGTTATATCAAAGAACACTACCCTCTATCAAACGAGGAAGCTGTTCGTATCATGGGTCAAATTCTCTTGGCTATGCGTTTGGCGCATGCAAAGGGGATTATTCACCGTGATTTAAAACCTCAAAATATACTCTTGACTCCTGATGGAACTGCAAAAGTTACTGACTTTGGGATTGCAGTGGCCTTTGCAGAAACCAGTTTGACACAGACCAACTCCATGTTGGGTTCTGTTCACTATCTATCACCTGAGCAGGCGCGTGGTTCTAAGGCGACCATACAGAGTGATATTTATGCAATGGGAATTATTTTCTTCGAAATGTTGACAGGCCATATTCCTTATGATGGAGATAGTGCTGTTACCATTGCACTTCAGCATTTCCAAAAACCGCTTCCTTCTGTCATTGCAGAAAACCCGTCAGTGCCACAATCCTTGGAAAACGTAGTTATAAAAGCGACAGCTAAAAAGTTGACAGACCGTTATCAAACTGTCTCAGAGATGTATGTTGACTTATTGAGCAGTCTTTCTTATAACCGTCGAAATGAACCAAAGCTGGTATTTGAAGATACAAGTAAAGTTGACACAAAAACCTTACCGAAAATTTCACAGTCTACTTTAACAGCGATTCCTAAAGTGCAACCAAAGGAAGAAAGTCCTCAGAGCCAAAAGCCGACTCAAAAGGCAACTAGTAAAGAAACTGTTGCAAAACCAGTCAAGAAACGTCGTTTTAAAGCGAGGTATTTGGTGCTTTTAGCTAGCTTTATACTTGTTTTGGCTTCTCTCTTTTGGATAGTATCCAAAACACCAGCAACTGTTGAAATTCCAAATGTTGTAGGACAAACTGTAGCAGAAGCTAAGGAAAAACTTAAAAAAGCTAATTTTGAAATTGGCGAGGAAAAGTCTGAAGCTAGTGATACAGTAGAAGAAGGCCGAGTGATTCGAACGGATCCAGATGCCGGTTCGTCTCGTAAAGAAGGTACTAAAGTTAATCTCATTATCTCTTCAGGTCAGCAATCGTTTAAGATTGGAAATTATATTGGACGCAAATCTACGGACGTCATTGCAGAGTTGAAAGGGAAAAAAGTTCCTGAAAATCTCATCAAGGTTGTAGAAGAAGAATCAAGTGAAACAGAGGCAGGACTTGTTATGAGACAGAGTCTGCCAGAAGGAACCACTTATGATCTTAGTAAGGCGACAGAGATTACCTTGACAGTAGCCAAGAAGGTAACTAGCGTTCCTATGCCAAGTTATATTGGATCAAGTCTTGAATTTACTAAGAATAACTTGATTCAGATAGTTGGTGTAAAAGAAGCTAATATTGAAGTGGTAGAGGTCTCTACAGCTCCAGAAGGAACTGCTGAGGAAACTGTTGTCAGTCAGAGTCCAAAACCAGGTGAAGGTGTAGATTTGAATACAACTCGTATCAAGATTTCTATCTATAAACCGAAAACAACTACAACAACAAATCCATCACAAGGGAACCCTTATCGTGGAGAAACATCTCCACAGATTAGAGAACCACAGACTAATCAAACTACCACAACTTCAGATATCCATCAAGGTGAGAACTAATCAATCTTTGTCACAGTTTTTGTGGCAAAGATTTTTTTTCCTTAAAATTTATGATAAAATAAAAGGAGTTTAAAAAGGAGGGGAGCATGGACGAATCAAAAAAACTGAATGCAGTCATTGATGTCATTATGTTAGCAGGTACAATTCTGCTTCGTAATGGTTCTGAAATCTATCGTGTCGAAGACACCATGATTCGAATTGCTCATTCACAAGGCATCATAGATTGTAATGTTTTGGCCATGCCTGCAGCTATTTTTTTCTCCATTGAAAATACAAATATCTCTCGAATGAAACGAGTAACCTCCTCTGCCTATAATATTGAGAAGGTGTGTGATGTCAACCAGATTTCACGGCAACTTGTATCGGGACAGCTTGATTTGGAGACAGCCTTTATCCAATTAAAGGAATTGAATGCCAAGGCATCTCCCTACACCAATGTTCAGCTAACTGCTGCAGCGACCCTTAGTGCTCCCTTCTTCTCTATCATGTTCGGGGGGAATGTCTACGATGCCATTGGTGCAGGAGTAGCAACCATATTTGCTTTCACCTTTTCTCTTTACGTAGAAAAATTTATTCGTATTCCCTTTATGACAGCTTTTGCAGGTGCTCTTGTTTTTGGTTTGATTGCACAATTTTGGGCTCGCTATTCTGGCTTTCCTTCGACAGCCGATTTGGTCATTGCAGGTGCGGTCATGCCATTTGTACCGGGAATTGCTCTGACCAATGCTGTTAGAGATATTATGACCAATCACATTAACTCTGGTATGAGCAAGATGTTTGAATCCTTGCTGGTTACCCTTGCTTTAGGGGCAGGCACCTCTGTCGCCCTCGTACTCATGAACTAATATGACTCTAACAACATTTTTATTGCAGGCTCTAGCTAGTCTGCTAGCTATTATCACTTTTTTAATCGTTTTAAATGTCCAGCGTTCCATGCTCATTCCTGGTGGAGTTTTGGGGATGTCTATCTGGTTGCTCTATCTGCTACTTAAGGAACCAACCAATGTCATTTTAGCAACCTTTATTGCTGCGGTGATTGGTTCGTGTATCAGCCAGATTATGAGTATTATCTACAAAACACCAGCCGTAGTTTTTGCTTTAGCCATCTTGGCTCCACTAGTTCCAGGTTACCTATCCTATCGAACAACTTCCTTCTTCGTTACAGGTGATTACGGCCATGCCATTTCTAGTGCCATGTTAGTCATGATGTTGGCTCTCGTTATTTCCATTGGAATGGCCAGTGGAACAGTTTTGTTGAAATTGTATCATTATCTCAAAAAGAATCGAGCTAACTAAGACTCGATTTTTTATGGCCCTAAAGTTCTGTTTGTTGGACTAGCCTAAAAATGAGATAAACTTTTAAAAATGAACTTGATTTGGTGAATCAAGTCTTTTTTCGCTCATTTGACCTCAATTGTGATAAAATAGAGGTGAACGAATTTTTACAATGAATGATAAAAATAGAGGTAAATATGACAATCGGTATTGATAAGATTGGTTTTGCGACCAGTCAATACGTTTTGAAATTACAAGATTTGGCAGAAACCCGAGGAATTGATCCTGAAAAATTGAGTAAAGGACTCCTTTTAAAAGAATTGAGTATCGCTCCTTTAACAGAAGATATTGTTACCTTGGCTGCTAGTGCAGGAAATTCTATCCTGACTGAAGAAGATAAGCATGAGATTGATATGGTTATCGTGGCGACAGAGTCTGGGATTGACCAGAGTAAAGCTGCAGCTGTCTTTGTACACGGCTTGCTTGGAATTCAACCTTTTGCTCGTAGTTTTGAAATCAAGGAAGCTTGCTATGGTGCAACTGCGGCTCTCCACTATGCTAAGTTACATGTAGAAAATTCTCCTAAATCAAAGGTTTTGGTGCTAGCTAGTGATATTGCCAGATATGGTGTTGAAACTCCTGGAGAACCAACTCAAGGTGCAGGATGTGTTGCTATGTTGATTAGCCAAAATCCACGTGTGATGATTTTCAACAATGATAATGTTGCGCAGACTCGTGATATCATGGACTTTTGGCGTCCAAATTATTCGACAACACCATTTGTAAATGGGGTTTATTCGACGCAACAATATCTTGATAGCTTAAAAACGACTTGGGAAGAGTACCAAAAGCGTTATGACTGTAACTTGGACGATTTTAAGGCTGTATGTTTCCACTTGCCTTATCCGAAGCTAGCTCTCAAGGGTTTGAAGAAAATTCTTGACAAGTCCTTGCCTCAAGAGAAGAAGGACTTGCTTCAAAAGCACTTTGATGAATCTATTATTTATAGCCAAAAAGTTGGGAACATTTATACAGGTTCACTTTTCTTAGGTCTCTTGTCTCTTCTTGAAAATTCTGATAGCCTGAAAGCTGGAGATAAGATTGCCCTCTATAGCTATGGTAGTGGTGCTGTATCTGAGTTCTTTAGTGTGGAATTGGTTGAAGGCTATGAACAGCAATTGCAGCATAATCGCTTAGAGTTGCTAGACCAACGTCAAGCATTGAGCGTAGCTGATTATGAACGAATGTTCTTTGAGGAAGCCCAATTAGATGAGTCTGGATCTGCAACGATGTCAGGTTATGAAGGGCAAGACTATGCCCTTGTTGAGATTGTAGACCACCAACGTCGCTACAGCAAGGTTGAAAAATAATGAAAAAAAATTGGAATGGATTTGCTAAAAAATCAATTCAAGAGCGCCTAGAGCTTGTTAAGTTTCAGGCGCTTACTTCTATCGAAGTCCAAGAAAGTCTTGAGCAAAATGAAAATCTTAGTCTAGCAGTAGCGGACCAATTGAGTGAAAATGTAGTAGGAACCTTCTCACTTCCATACTCAATCGTTCCAGAAGTTCTGGTAAATGGTCAAGAATACACAGTTCCCTATGTAACCGAAGAACCATCTGTAGTTGCTGCAGCCAGTTTTGCCAGTAAGATTATCAAACGTGCTGGAGGTTTTACAGCTCAAGTTCATCAACGACAAATGATAGGTCAGGTTGCTCTTTATCAGGTTCCGGATAGAGAGCGAGCTTACCAGGCTATTCTGAGTCAAAAAGCAGAACTGCTAGAACTAGCAAATCAAGCCTATCCTTCTATTGTCAAACGGGGTGGCGGTGCTCGTGATTTAAAGGTTGAGAAAATTTCTGGTGAGACGGACTTTTTAGTAGTCTATCTCCATGTAGATACTCAGGAAGCCATGGGCGCCAATATGCTCAATACCATGCTTGAGGCCCTAAAACCTAGTCTAGAAGCCCTTAGTCATGGGCAAAGTTTAATGGGAATCTTATCCAACTATGCAACTGATTCATTGGTAACTGCGACTTGCCGCATCGCCTTTCGTTATTTGAGTCGCCAAAAAGATGAAGCGCGTGAACTGGCAGAAAAAATGGTATTAGCCAGTCAGTTTGCCCAAGCAGATCCTTATCGAGCAGCCACTCACAATAAGGGAATCTTTAATGGTATTGATGCTTTCTTGATTGCTACTGGAAATGATTGGCGTGCTATAGAAGCGGGAGCGCATGCCTATGCGAGCCATGATGGCGCCTATCGAGGGCTCAGTCGTTGGAGGATAGATCTGGAAACTGAAGAGCTAATTGGGGAAATGACCATGCCGATGCCAGTTGCCACAAAGGGTGGTTCTATTGGTCTTAATCCTCGTGTAGTTCTCAGCCATGAGCTGCTAGGTCATCCATCTGCTAAAGAATTGGCTCAAATTATCGTTTCGATTGGTCTTGCGCAGAATTTTGCAGCCCTTAAGGCTCTTGTCAGCACAGGGATTCAGCATGGCCACATGAAACTTCAGGCAAAATCGTTAGCGCTTCTAGCAGGTGCGACTGGGGCAGAAGTACCTAAGTTGGTAGAAAGCTTGATTGCTGAAAAAACTTTTAATCTAGAAAAAGCACAAACTCTTTTGAAAAACTTAAGATCATAAGAAAAACTCAGACGAACCTAGTCTGAGTTTTTTGTGCTTAAATACTTTTACCTGGTAAGAGACTAACTGGTAAAAAATAACCAGTCGTGGCAACTTCTTTGCCCTCGATTTTTTGAAGGAGTAAATCAACTGTCAGGCGAGCAATTTCTTCTAAAGGTTGTTTAATGGTAGTAAGGTGAGGATAGAAATTCTCGATAAAATAAGTTCCATCGTAGCCAATAACCTTAAGTTGTTCTGGAACAGAAATACCAAGTTCCTGAGCAATCTTCATCACCAAGATGGCTGTCAAATCATCCGATGCGAAAATAGCATCTGGTTTTTGTTTGGTTAGGATAGTTTTGATTTCCATTTCCTTGCGGAGGGGTGAAAAATCACTGGAAATATTGATAATGGGAGCTTTAGGGAAGATAGAAGCAAAGCCTGCATGCCGAAGTCCAGTTGGTGAGTTGGAGTTGTCATTACCTGTAATCATAATAACAGACTTAGCTCCAGTTTTCTCTAAAGTTTGAGCTGCAAGAACTCCACCAGCATAGTTATCAGAGGAAACGACAGGAATGTCCGGTGATAGGTTTCGGTCAAAAGAAATGATAGGAGCAGTAACGCGATTGTAATCTTCAATTCCCAAGTTATGGCTACCAGATATAATGCCATCCACTTGGTTTGCTTCCAACATTTCGATGTATTCACGTTCCTTCTCAGAATCGTGCTCGCTATTACAAATAATAGTCTTGTAGCCTTTTTTGAAGAGTTCGTGCTCCAATTTGTCAATCAATTCAGCATAGAAAACATGGCTGATTTTTGGGAAAATCAAACCGATTAACTTGGCTGATTTTCCTTGAAGACTTCGAGCTAAGTTATTAGGTTTATAGCCCAGCTCACGCATAGCCTCATTGACCTTTTGAATGGTTTTTTCTGAAAGATACCCCTTTTTGTTGATGACACGTGAAACAGTAGTAGGGCTGACGCCAGCTAATTTTGCGACATCAGTTAGTTTTGCGACCATATTCTAATTCGTAGTATGTTCCAGTTGGGTTTCCAGATTTAATGAGAATTCCATTTTGATCTGCATGCGGGAATACACGACCAGAAAATACTTTTTCTCCTTTATTAATGAAAATTTCAAAGACTGAATTATCGATGAAGATATTTACGGTAGTAGCTTGATTATCAATTGGACATGAGCGAGTAGTTCCAAATTCTTGAGCGTATTGCTCACCTGCTTGACTGCGGTCGACGGTTACTTGACCATTGACAAGGTCAAAATTGATAGAGAGTCCCTTGCCATCCTTATCAGCAAGAAGGATGATTTCACTTTGGCTATTAGCCTCTAAGTTTAGTTCAAGTTCGTAGGTGTTCTTAGTTTCAGAACGATTTGAAAATTCCTCTTTTGAAGCACGGAGGTCCTTGATGGCTGCTACAGGATACTGATAGAGTTTTCCATCTTTAATAGTTAATTCTTTGACCAATGAGAAAGTTCCTTGGTGATTAAAGCGATCAGATGGATAAGAAACATCTGGTAAACCAAGCCAACTTACTGCTAAGGCACGTCCATCAGGAGCGTTGAAGGCCTGAGTAGCATATGCTTCGAAACCATAGTCTAGATTGTGTAGTTCAGACACATCTACCATACGTGCATTTTCAGGATCGAAGGAAGCACCAATTTTATACATATTTGGATAGATATTGTCATAGTCAAAAACTTTTTTATCCAAACCTTGTGGACAGTAGAGAAGGACAGGTTGTTCTCCGACAAAGACAAGATTTGGGCACTCCATCATATAGGCAGTACGGTCATTGTTGAAGTCCAAATCACCAACTTCTTTCCAGTTTGTATAATCATTATCGACAGCTTTGTAGAGACGGACAAATCCTTTTTTCTCCAAATCTTGACCACCAACGATAGCATAGTATTGTCCTTTAAAGTTAAAAATCTGTGGATCGCGAAAGTGGTCGGTAGCGTCAGAAGGTTTATCAATCAAGACCTTATCAATCTTTTCAATCTTACCGTCCTTATCCATTAAGGCACCAATCTGATAAGGGTGACGCACCCAGTTTTCATCACGGACATTTCCTGTATAGAATAGGAACAATTGATCACCAAACTGCATAGCAGATCCAGAGTAAGCGCCGTGGCTATCAAGTGGAGTATCAGGTAAGATTTTTACACCTGTTTCAGTAAAGTGAACCAAGTCGTCGCTTTCAAGCTGAACCCAAGATTTCAAACCGTGAGCTGCACCAAAGGGGAAGTTTTGGTAAAAGACAACCCACTTGCCATCAAAGTAAGAGAAACCGTTTGGGTCGTTAAGGAGTCCTTCCTTTGGTTCAATGTGATAGCTGACATGCCATGGGGATTGTGCCATCTTTTCTTGGATTTCTTTTCTTTCTTCTTGTGTCCAATCTTCATAACGTCTGTAACGACGTTCAGTAGTCCATTCCATTTATATTCCCTCCATAAATTCTACTATCTTTATAGTAAACGTTTCCTTTTAAAAAAGCAAGTCTTTTATCATAAAATTAAGAAAAAAATGTCAAACGATTGACAGAAACGGATTGAAGGATTTTATGAAAATAAATGAAAAAATGAAAGAATTTGCAAAAAAATATTTAAAAACCTCACAATAATAGGTAAAATATTGCTTTTTTTATTTAAAAAACATCAAAAACAATCAAAAAGTTCAAAATGCTAAAATTTTTTCTGCAAAACGCTTGACATATTTTAAAAACATGATAGAATTATATGCGTAGGGCGGATAAAATCGCTTTCAAACATTTTACAAATTTTTTATAAGGAGATTTTTGCAAATGACGAATACAGAAATTGCAAAAAAAGTCATCGAAGCCTTAGGTGGACGTGAGAACGTTAATAGTGTAGCTCACTGTGCGACTCGTCTTCGCGTTATGGTTAAAGATGAAGCGAAAATTAACAAAGATGCTATCGAGAGCTTGGAAAAAGTTCAAGGTGCTTTCTTTAACTCAGGTCAATACCAAATCATCTTTGGTACTGGTACAGTAAACAAGATGTACGATGAAGTCGTAGCTCTTGGTTTGCCAACTTCAACAAAAGCTGAAATGAAAGCAGAAGCTGCTAAACAAGGAAATTGGTTCCAACGTGCCATCCGTACTTTCGGTGACGTCTTCGTTCCAATCATTCCAGTTATCGTAGCAACTGGTCTCTTCATGGGTGTTCGTGGTCTCTTGACTGCTCTTGGAATGACACTTCCAGAAGATGTGACAACTTATACTCAGATCTTGACTGACACTGCCTTTATTATCTTGCCAGGTTTGGTTGTTTGGTCAACTTTCCGTGTATTCGGTGGTAACCCAGCCGTTGGTATCGTTCTTGGTATGATGCTCGTTTCTGGTTCACTTCCAAATGCCTGGGCTGTTGCGTCTGGTGGTGAAGTAACTGCAATGCAGTTCTTCGGATTTATCCCAGTTGTAGGTTTGCAAGGTTCAGTTCTTCCAGCTTTCATTATCGGGGTTGTTGGAGCTAAGTTTGAAAAAGCAGTTCGCAAGGTTGTTCCAGATGTACTTGACCTCTTGGTAACACCGTTCGTAACACTCCTTGTAATGTCAATTCTTGGATTGTTTGTTATCGGACCAGTCTTCCACGTTGTTGAAAACTACATCCTCATTGGAACTAAAGCAATTCTTAACTTGCCATTCGGACTTGGTGGTTTCTTGATTGGTGGAGTTCACCAATTAATCGTCGTATCAGGTGTTCACCACATCTTCAACTTGCTTGAAGTTCAATTGCTTGCTGCTGACCATGCTAACCCATTCAACGCTATCATCACAGCTGCCATGACTGCTCAAGGTGCTGCGACAGTAGCCGTTGGTGTGAAAACTAAAAATCCTAAACTTAAAACACTTGCTTTCCCAGCTGCTCTTTCTGCCTTCCTAGGTATTACTGAGCCTGCTATCTTCGGGGTTAACTTGCGTTTCCGTAAACCATTCTTCCTTTCATTGATTGCTGGTGCAATCGGTGGTGGATTGGCATCTATCCTTGGACTTGCTGGTACTGGTAATGGTATCACAATCATCCCTGGTACAATGCTTTACATTGGTAACGGACAACTTCTACAATACCTTCTTATGGTAGCTGTATCATTTGTACTTGGTTTTGCTCTTACTTACATGTTTGGTTACGAAGATGAAGTAGAAGAAGTTTCAGGAGCAATTTCTGAAGCTGAAACTGACCGTTTAACAGAAGAAGCAGTAACTGGTACTGTGGTTTCACCTAGCGAAGGTGTTATCCAAACACCAATCGTTGGTGATGTCGTTGCTCTTTCAAATGTGAATGACCCAGTATTCTCAAGTGGAGCTATGGGACAAGGTATCGCTGTAAAACCAAGTGAAGATGTTGTTTACGCACCAGCTGATGCTGAAGTGACAATTGTCTTCCCAACAGGACATGCTTATGGCCTAAGAACAGCTAACGGAGCTGAAATCTTGATCCACGTTGGTATCGACACTGTTTCAATGAACGGTGAAGGATTTAACCATAAAGTTGCCCAAGGTGACAAGGTTAAAGCTGGAGATGTTCTTGGAACATTTGACTCAGCTAAGATTGCTGCTGCAGGTCTGGATAACACAACAATGGTTATTGTGACAAACACTGCAGACTTTGCTTCAGTAAATCCAGTTGCTTCTGGATCAGTTGCTAAGGGTGACGCAGTCATTGAAGTTAAAGCTTAATAAATCAAAAAACGAACAAATGTCATGTTTGTTCGTTTTTGATTGAATGGTAAAATTTACAGAGGAAAATCTAAAATATTGAGCAATTTTCAGTCTGGAAATATGCTATAATAAAGAAAATAAATACAAGAGGTTAATCATGACAAAACTATACGGAAGCTTGGAAGCGGGCGGTACAAAATTTGTCTGTGCTGTCGGAGATGAAAACTATAACGTTGTAGAAAAAGTACAATTTCCTACAACAACACCTATTGAAACAATCGATAAAACCATCGAGTTCTTCTCAAAATTCGACAATCTTGCAGGACTTGCCATTGGTTCATTTGGTCCAATCGATATCGATAAAAACTCAAAAACTTACGGATTTATCACAACAACTCCAAAACCTAACTGGGCAAATGTAGACTTGCTTGGTGCTCTTCGTCGCGCTCTAAACGTGCCTATGTATTTCACGACAGACGTAAACAGTTCTGCATACGGTGAAGTGGTTGCTCGTAATAATGCCGGCGGTCGTATCGAAAACTTGGTTTATTACACAATCGGTACAGGTATCGGTGCAGGTGTTATCCAACGTGGCGAGTTTATTGGCGGTGTTGGTCACCCTGAGATGGGGCATTATTATGTGGCTAGACACCCAATGGATATTGAAAAAGAATTTAAAGGTGTTTGTCCTTTCCATAATGGATGTTTGGAAGGTTATGCAGCTGGTCCAAGTTTGGAAGCTCGTACAGGTGTTCGTGGGGAAAACATTGAACCCAACAACTCTGTCTGGGATGTTCAAGCCTACTACATTGCTCAAGCTGCAGTGAATGCGACTGTAACTTTCCGTCCAGATCTCATCGTCTTTGGTGGTGGGGTTATGGCTCAACAACATATGCTTGACCGTGTACGTGAGAAATTCACATCCTTGCTCAACGGCTACCTACCAGTTCCAGATGTGCGCGACTATATCGTGACTCCAGCTGTTGCTGGCAATGGTTCAGCTACACTAGGAAACTTCGTTCTTGCTAAGAGCGTTGCAAAATAAGAATATAAAAAACTCCCAACTGAGAAAGTTGGGAGTTTTGCTTTAGTCTTTTTCTATTTTTGTTTCCTGATGGAAAATATTTTGCCAAGTTTCGTGGCGACGCCAGATGCTGGTATGAATGGTATCACCGACTTGGTAGCGGATGAGCTTTGTTTTCTGACTGATAGAAGTTAAATGAAGCTCCTTGATAGCAGAGGTTAATTCTTTTTCAGCCTTATAGGCATCCTTGTCCAGTTCTTGTCCGTCCTGGCGGATATAAATGAAGTCTTCTGCAAGTAATTCCTCCAGTTGATTTCCTTGGTCGATTAGTTGCTCTCTCATGAGCAATTTTTTATAGACATTATCTAGAATTTCATCCTCAGGGATTGGTGCTGGTTCAATATGAATGTCTGTATCAAAGACACCAAATCGTTCTGATAACATGGATTCAACTTGGTCCGCAATTTCGTGACTTTCAAAAACAGACAGGTCTGGGTTCATCTCAAGTGTAATGTCTAGATAAATATTGCTTCCGTAGGTACGACCCCTTTGAGATTTGACCTTGCTAATCTTAGGAATTTCCATGATAGCTTTTTGGTAATCTTCCAGCAAGTGCTCATCAAAACCGTCAGAAAGACTGAAGGATGACTCGATAAAGATATCATAGGCAGTCTTGAGGATAAAGAAGGTAATGATGATGGCGACTAATTTATCCACGATTGGATAGTTGAAGCTACTAGCCAGGATAGCGATAGAAGTTCCAAGAGATGTCACGGCATCTGACAGATTGTCCTTAGCTGCAGCCTTGAGGGCCTTTGATTTAGCTTGCTTACTCAGATGGGTATTGTAGAGATAAACGGCAAACATGATGATGGCAGAGACGACTCCCAGAGTCGCACCAAGTGGGTCAATGCCCGTTTGTTCTCGGCTGAGTATCTTTTGAATGGTGTCACGTAGAACATCAAAGCCAACGTAAAACATGATGATGGAAGTGATGAGACTTGCCAAATCCTCGATTTTCCAGTGACCGAAGCGATGATCTCTATCTGCCGGTTGGCGAGCCAAACGAATCCCGATGAGAAGGGCCACGTTTCCAACGATATCTGAAACGTTGTTAAAACCATCAGCTACCAAACTGGATGAATGGAGGAGGTGTCCGGTCGCTAGCTTAGCTGCAGATAAGAATAGATAGGTCAAGATGCTGATAATGGCACCACGCTCAGCTAATTTTAAGTTTGAAACCGATTGATTCATCTAACTCCCCTTCTAGCATTTTAGTATTCTTTCATTATACTGGTTTTCCAAGGAAAATTCAAATGTGGGAAGTAAGTTAAATACACCTCAAAACTTGAAAACTTTTGAAATTCTGATATAATAGAACTACTCAAGGGAGTAGCTGGCGGGAAACCGCGATAGTGTCGTCATTACGAATTTTTTCCGGCACTATATTAAACAGCGAGACTTGTTTTTTTAAAAAACAGGTCTCTTTTTTTGTAAAAAGAGGCCAAAAAGGAGGAGACTGTTTTGTCAAAAGAACAAAATAAAGACTTGTTTTACACACAGACCTCAGAAGAAGTCCTAAAGAACTTAGACTCATCTATCGAGGGTTTGTCAACTGCTCAAGCTCAAGAACGACTAGCGACTTATGGTCGTAATGAGTTGGAAGAGGGAGAGAAACGTAGCCTACTAGCTAAATTCCTTGATCAATTTAAGGATTTGATGATTATCATCTTGCTTGCGGCAGCGGCACTTTCTGTGATTACAGAAGGAATGGACGGCCTAACGGATGCCATTATCATCTTGGCCGTTGTTGTCTTGAATGCTGCCTTTGGGGTTTACCAGGAAGGGCAAGCAGAAGCAGCCATTGAAGCTCTGAAAAATATGTCTAGCCCGATGGCTCGTGTTCGTCGTGATGGTCATGTCATTGAGATTGACTCAAAAGAATTGGTACCTGGAGATATCGTCTTGCTTGAAGCGGGAGATGTCGTGCCCGCAGATATGCGTTTGTTTGAAGCAGCTTCCCTTAAAATTGAAGAAGCAGCTCTTACAGGAGAGTCTGTCCCAGTTGAAAAAGATGTGACAGGACTTGTTGAAGCAGATGCTGGTATCGGGGATCGTGTTAACATGGCTTACCAAAACTCAAACGTAACATACGGTCGTGGGATTGGTGTCGTGACCAACACTGGTATGTACACAGAAGTTGGTAAGATTGCGGACATGTTGGCTAATGCTGACGAGACAGAGACACCATTGAAGCAAAGCTTGGAACAATTATCTAAGGCCTTGACTTACTTGATCGTTGTGATTGCAGTGATCACTTTCTTGGTTGGTGTCTTTGTTCGTGGAGAACATCCATTAGAAGGCTTGATGGTGGCGGTTGCTCTTGCGGTTGCTGCGATTCCAGAAGGTCTCCCTGCCATTGTAACCATCGTTCTATCTTTGGGAACAACAACCCTTGCCAAACGGAATTCGATTGTTCGTAAATTACCAGCGGTTGAAACTCTTGGTTCAACAGAAATCATCGCATCTGATAAAACAGGTACTTTGACCATGAACCAAATGACGGTTGAAAAAGTTTATACCAACGGTCAATTGCAAAGCTCGGCATCCGAGATTGCTGCTGACAACAATACCCTTCGTATCATGAACTTTGCCAATGACACCAAGGTAGATCCATCTGGTAAGTTGATTGGGGACCCAACTGAGACAGCTCTTGTACAGTTTGGTTTGGACCACAACTTTGATGTTCGTGAAGTCTTGAAGGATGAACCACGTGTAGCTGAATTGCCATTTGACTCAGACCGTAAACTCATGTCTACCATTCATAAGGAAGCAGACGGTTCTTACTTTATCGCTGTCAAGGGTGCACCTGATCAGTTGCTCAAGCGCGTGACTCGTATTGAAGTCAATGGGGAAGTTCGCCCCATCACAGAAGAAGATAAACAAGCTATCCTTGCTACCAACAAAGACTTAGCTAAACAAGCCCTTCGTGTCTTGATGATGGCTTACAAGACAAGTAACGAAATTCCAACCTTGGAATCTGAAATTGTTGAATCTGACCTTATTTTCTCTGGTTTGGTCGGCATGATTGACCCTGAACGTCCAGAAGCTGCAGAAGCTGTTCGTGTCGCTAAGGAAGCGGGTATCCGTCCGATTATGATCACTGGTGACCACCAAGATACAGCGGAAGCTATCGCTAAACGTCTCGGTATCATCGATCCAAATGATACAGAAGACCATGTCTTCACGGGTGCTGAGTTGAATGAACTCACTGATGAAGAATTCCAAAAAGTCTTCAAGCAATACTCTGTTTACGCGCGTGTATCACCTGAGCACAAGGTTCGTATCGTGAAAGCATGGCAAAATGAAGGTAAAGTTGTTGCCATGACAGGTGATGGAGTTAACGATGCGCCTTCACTTAAGACAGCGGATATCGGTATCGGTATGGGGATTACAGGTACAGAAGTTTCTAAGGGAGCTTCGGATATGGTCCTTGCTGATGATAACTTTGCAACCATTATCGTAGCGGTAGAAGAAGGACGTAAGGTCTTCTCAAATATCCAAAAATCAATCCAATACCTCTTGTCTGCCAATATGGCTGAAGTTTTCACCATCTTCTTTGCAACCTTGTTAGGTTGGGATGTGCTTCAACCAGTGCATTTGCTATGGATTAACCTGGTAACAGATACGCTACCAGCCATCGCTCTTGGGGTGGAACCAGCTGAGCCAGGCGTTATGACTCACAAACCTCGTGGACGTAAGTCTAACTTCTTTGATGGTGGTGTCTTCGGAGCAATCATTTATCAAGGGATCTTCCAAACCATGCTCGTTTTAGGTGTTTATGGTTGGGCTCTTCTCTTCCCAGAGCACCAAAGTCATACTGAGATCCATGCGGATGCCCTTACCATGGCTTTTGCAACTCTCGGTTTGATCCAATTGCTCCATGCCTTTAACGTTAAGTCGGTTTACCAATCAATCTTTAAAGTGGGACTCTTTACAAACAAGACCTTTAACTGGTCTATCCCTGTTGCCTTTGTCCTCTTTGTGGTGACAATTTTGGTTCCTGGATTTAATAATCTCTTCCACGTGTCACATTTGAGTTTGACTCAATGGATGGTGGTCGCTGTAGGAGCACTTATGATCGTGGTCCTTGTTGAGATTGTCAAAGCAGTTCAACGAGCACTTGGAAAAGATAAAAACGCTATTTAAGCATTGAAAAGTCATCTTCGGATGGCTTTTTGCTTTTATATATGGTAAACAGAGATAGATTTTATGCTATAATCAAGTTGAGAAAAAGATGGAGGAATAGTAGTTGGAAAAGAAAATTGTAAAAGATATCTTGTTTTTGTCGCAGGTATCTCAGCCTGCTAGTCAGGAAGATTTACCCCTAGCAAAGGATTTGCAGGATACCCTATTGGCTAACCGAGAAAGCTGTGTTGGACTAGCGGCCAATATGATTGGGGTACAAAAACGCGTCATTATTTTTAATATCGGAATGATTCCCATGGTTATGTTTAATCCAGTTCTCCAATCTTTTGAAGGATCATACGAGACAGAGGAAGGTTGTTTGTCTTTGACGGGTGTAAGACCGACAACTAGGTATGAGAAGATTACAGTAAGCTACAGAGATATCCATTGGCAAGAGCAGACCATTACCCTGACAGGTTTTCCGGCTCAGATTTGTCAACACGAATTGGATCATTTGGAAGGGATTATCATATAGGCCTTGTATCCCAGATCAGGGTACATCCTTTAAGCTTAAGGAAACAACCTCGTTTTTCTTGCACTCTTGTTTGAAATTTGTGATAATAAATGAAAGAATAATAAATGGAGGACAGTCAAATGGGGTTTTATCTGATGATTGGTTCGATGTTGCTTGGTCTTTTCGCTTTGAAGATAGGATTTTCTCATCTAAAGGAGAAAAAGTTTAATCTGTCATCTATCTTGGCAAGCTGCCTTGGGACAGCACTAGTTCTCTTTGCAATCTGGTTAGGATTGCCAAAATAAGGAAAGAAGCCTCGGTATTCACCGAGGTTTTTAGGCTCAAATCCTTGGTAGTCCTAAAAAAATATGCTACACTAACACTATGAAAATTCTAATCCCAACCGCAAAAGAAATGAATACCGAAATCCCTAGTTTAGAGGCTAAACCATTGCCTCCTGAAAGTCAGGCAGTGCTGGATGAATTGGCCAGATATTCTGCCCAAGAGCTGGAGAGTTTTTACAAAATATCTGCCGAAAAAGCGCAAGAGGAGTATGACCATATCCAGGCCTTGAAAAATGAAACTGCGACAAACTATCCAGCCTTGCACCTCTTTGATGGACTCATGTATCGCAACCTCAAACGGGACGATCTCACCAAGGAGGAGCAAACATATCTCGAGAAACACCTCATGATAACGTCAGCTTTCTATGGTGTGATTCCAGCCTTTGAACCGATTGCGCCTCACAGACTGGACTTTTTGATGAAACTAAAAGTCGCTGGAAAAAGCTTGAAAAGTCATTGGCAGTCAGCCTATGAGGAGTCAATGAAAGACCAGGAGTTAATCTTTTCTCTCTTGTCATCAGAATTTGAGAATGTTTTTCCTAAAGAAATCCGTGAAAAAATGGTGACCTTTAAGTTTATGGAAGATAGAGATGGGAAACTAAAAATCCATTCAACCATTTCGAAAAAAGCTAGAGGCGCCTTCTTAACATCTTTGACGGAAAATCAGGTAACCTCAGTTGAAGAGATTAAAAAGCTCAGCTTTGCGGGTTTCAATTATCGAGAAGACTTGTCTAGTGACAAGGAATTGGCTTTTGTGAAATAGATAGGAAATAGAGAGAGTGGGACAGAAATCGGTAATTCGTTAGAATTCGATTTCGTCGTCCCACCTCCGCACAGTTGAGTAGGGCTGTAAAAGCTGATGAAATCAGCGTAGTAGAGCCCACTCAACCACTGCGTCTTGCTCGACAATCCATAGACAAATGAGAGGCTAGGACTTTTGTCCCAGCCCTTTTTTGTGATTTGATGATCCTATTTTTAGTTTAGAATGGTAGGAATTTTCACACAATTTTGGTATAATAGGACTATTAGAAAATTTCGAGGAGACAAACATGTCAGTTAAGATTGCTTTACTTGGATTTGGTACAGTTGCCAGTGGCGTACCATTCTTGCTAAAGGAAAATAAAGAAAAAATTGTTCAAGCAGCCCAGTCAGAAATTGAAGTAGCTAAAGTTTTGGTCAAAGACGATCAAGAGAAAGCCCGCTTACTTGAAGCAGGAAATGATTTTAATTTTGTAACAAATATCGATGAAATTTTGTCAGACAAAGACATTACTATTGTTGTTGAGTTGATGGGGCGTATCGAACCTGCTAAAACCTTTATCACTCGTGCTTTAGAAGCAGGGAAACACGTTGTGACAGCTAACAAGGATCTTTTGGCAGTCCATAGTGCAGAATTGCTTGAGGTAGCCAAAGCTCACAATGTTGCTCTATACTATGAAGCAGCTGTTGCAGGAGGAATCCCAATTCTTCGTACTTTGGTTAACTCATTAGCATCAGACAAAATCACACGCGTTCTTGGTGTTGTCAACGGAACATCTAACTTCATGATGACCAAAATGGTAACAGAAGGTTGGTCTTATGAAGATGCTTTGGCAGAAGCCCAACGACTTGGCTTTGCTGAAAGCGACCCTACCAATGACGTTGATGGAATTGATGCGGCTTACAAGATGGTCATCCTCAGTCAGTTCGCCTTTGGAATGAATGTTAAGTTTGAAGATGTGGGTCACCAAGGAATTCGCAACATCACTCTAGAAGATGTGGCAGTAGCTCAAGAACTTGGTTATGTTGTGAAATTAGTTGGTTCTATCGAAGAAACAGCTTCAGGAATTGCTGCTGAGGTTACGCCAACCTTCCTTCCTAAAACTCACCCGCTTGCAAGTGTTAATGGTGTTATGAATGCTGTCTTTGTTGAGTCTATCGGTATCGGCGAGTCTATGTACTATGGACCAGGTGCAGGTCAAAAACCAACTGCAACAAGTGTTGTGGCTGATATTGCCCGCATCGTTCGTCGTCTGAATGATGGAACAATTGGAAAAGCCTTTAATGAATACAGCCGTCCAGTAGTCTTGGCTAAGCCAGAAGACGTCAAAGCCAACTACTATTTCTCAATCTTGGCTCCAGATTCAAAAGGTCAAGTCTTGAAATTGGCTGAGCTATTTAACGCAGAAGATATTTCCTTCAAGCAGATCCTTCAAGATGGTAAGCAAGAAGGCAAGGCTCGTGTTGTCATCATCACTCATAAAATCAACAAGGCGCAACTTGAAAATATTACAGCAGCTTTGAAGGGTGTAGCCGAGTTTGAACTTCTCAACACCTTCAAGGTTTTAGGAGACTAAGATGAAGATTATTGTACCTGCTACAAGTGCCAATGTGGGTCCTGGCTTTGACTCGGTTGGTGTAGCTGTAACCAAGTATCTAGAAATTCAGGTTTGTGAGGAACGTGAAGAATGGATGATTGAGCACCAATTAGGCAAATGGATTCCACGTGATGAACGTAATCTTTTGCTGAAGATTGCTCTACAAATTGTTCCAGACCTCCAACCTAGACGTCTGAAGATGGTTAGTGATATTCCTCTTGCGCGTGGACTAGGTTCATCGAGCTCGGTCATCGTTGCTGGGATTGAACTGGCAAATCAACTCGGAAACTTGAAACTAAGCAAACATGAAAAATTACAATTGGCAACTAAAATCGAAGGGCATCCTGATAATGTTGCACCTGCTATCTATGGAAATCTCGTAATTGCTAGTTCGGTAGAAGGTCAGGTTTCTGCTGTTGTGGCGCCTTTCCCAGAGTGTGCTTTTCTAGCTTATATTCCAAACTATGAATTGCGTACTAGAGATAGTCGTGGTGTCTTGCCAAAGAAACTATCATACAAGGAAGCCGTTGCTGCAAGTTCTATCGCCAATGTGGCTATTGCAGCCCTACTGACTGGAGACATGGTCAAAGCAGGCCAGGCTATTGAGAGTGACCTTTTCCATGAGCGTTACCGTCAAGAACTGGTAAGAGAATTTGCGACGATCAAGAAAGTTGCTAAGAGAAATGGTGCTTATGCGACCTACTTGTCTGGTGCTGGTCCGACTGTCATGGTCTTGGCTGATCCTGATAAGATGCCTAAGATTAAGGCTGAGCTTGAAAAGCAACCTTTCAAAGGCAAGCTTCATGATTTGCAAGTTGATACACAAGGCGTTCGCGTCGAAGCAAAATAAACAGAACAATAGGATGGGGAAACTCTCTATTAGAGGGCTTCCTGTCCTTTTTTTGAAAATGAAACATGGGATATGAAATGATTCCCAGTTTTGTAGACCGCTGGACGGTCAAGGAGGATTTGAAATGGCAGAAATATATTTAGCAGGTGGTTGTTTTTGGGGCTTAGAAGAGTACTTTTCACGTATTTCTGGAGTGCTGCAAACAAGTGTTGGTTATGCTAATGGTCAAGTAGAAACCACCAATTATCAATTGATCAAAGAAACAGATCACGCAGAGACTGTGCAAGTCGTCTACGATGAAAAGGTGGTATCGCTTCGTGAGATCTTGCTCTATTATTTCCGAGTCATTGATCCTTTATCTGTCAACCAACAAGGCAATGACCGTGGTCGTCAGTACCGCACAGGGATTTATTACCTAGATGAAGAGGATTTACCGACTATTAATACAGTAGTTCGTGAACAAGAACTCCTCATCGGTCGTAAAATTGCAGTAGAAGTGGAGAAGCTTCGCCACTATATCTTAGCTGAAGACTATCACCAAGACTACCTCAAGAAAAATCCTGGAGGCTATTGCCATATCGATGTGAGAGATGCTGAGAAACCACTGATAGATGCCGCCAACTATGAAAAACCGAGTCAGGCAGTTTTACGAGAAAGTTTATCAGAAGAGTCCTACCGAGTTACCCAAGAGGCTGCGACGGAAGCTCCTTTTAGCAATGCTTATGACCAAACTTTTGAGGAAGGAATTTATGTCGATATCACGACTGGTGAGCCCCTCTTCTTTGCCAAGGATAAGTTTGCCTCAGGCTGTGGTTGGCCAAGTTTTAGCCGTCCTATTTCCAAGGAACTCATTCATTACTACCAAGACTTGAGTCATGGCATGGAACGTATCGAAGTCCGGTCACGTTCAGGAAATGCTCACTTGGGACATGTCTTTACAGACGGACCTCAGGAACTAGGTGGTTTACGCTATTGTATCAATTCTGCATCCTTACGATTTATCGCTAAGGATGAAATGGAGGAAGCCGGCTACGGCTACCTGCTTCCATATTTGAATAAGTAAAAAGATGGTGGTTTTTCCACCTTCTTCATTTTGGAAATAGAAGGGACTCATGAAACACTTACTTTCTTACTTTAAACCTCATAAACAATAAGAAAAGTTGCCTTCGGGTGACTTTTTTGTTACAATAGCTAGAAAATTATCCAGTATGAATACTTATATAGAAAAGGAGCCTAGGGATGAAAGTCTTTCAGCATGTAAATATCGTGACTTGTGACCAAGATTTCCACGTCTATTTGGATGGGATTTTGGCTATTAAAGAATCTCAAATCGTCTATGTCGGTCAGGAAAATCAAGAGATTCTTAAACAAGCAGATCAAATCATAGACTATCAGGGTGCCTGGATTATGCCTGGCTTGGTTAACTGCCATACTCACTCTGCCATGACAGGCTTGAGAGGTATTCGTGATGATAGTAATCTCCATGAATGGCTAGAGGACTATATCTGGCCAGCAGAAGCAGAATTCACACCAGAGATGACTACAAAGGCCGTCAAAGAGGCGCTAACAGAAATGCTCCAGTCTGGAACAACAACCTTCAACGACATGTACAATCCTAATGGAGTGGATATAACTGAGATTTATGAGGCAGTCAAGGCATCCAAGATGCGTTGTTATTTTTCTCCAACCCTCTTTTCTTCAGAATCTGAGACGACGGCTGAAACTATAGCCAGAACTCGATCTGTTATCGAGACAATCAAAGGCTACCAGGATACAAATTTCAAGGTGATGGTGGCTCCTCATTCGCCCTACAGTTGTAGTCGAGATTTGCTGGAGGCAAGTCTTGGGCTAGCAAAAGAAGAAAACATTCCTCTTCATATCCATGTTGCAGAAACACAGGAAGAGTCAGGCATTATCCTGAAACGCTATGGCAAACGCCCATTAGCCTTCCTAGATGAGCTCGGCTATTTAGATCATAAAGCTGTCTTTGCTCACGGTGTTGAGTTAAATGAAGCAGAGATTGCCCGCTTGGCAGATTCGCAAGTCGCTATCGCCCACAATCCTATCAGCAACCTCAAATTAGCCTCAGGGATTGCACCAGTCGTCCAACTTCAAAAAGCAGGAGTAGCAGTTGGTATTGCGACGGATTCAGTTGCTTCTAACAATAACCTGGATATGTTTGAGGAAGGGCGGACAGCAGCACTCTTACAGAAGATGAAGAGTGGCGATGCCAGCCAATTTCCAATCGAAACTGCCCTCAAGGCACTGACAATTGAGGGTGCTAAGGTGTTAGGAATGGAAGATGAGCTTGGTAGTCTAGAAGTCGGCAAGCAAGCTGATTTCCTCGTCATCCAACCCCAAGGCAAAATCCATCTTCAACCTCAAGAAAACATGCTATCTCATCTAGTATACTCTGTCAAATCCAGTGATGTTAATGATGTCTATATCGCTGGTGAACAAGTCATGAAAGACGGTCAAGTGTTGACGGTTAACTTGTAAAAAAGTAGTATAAATTCTCTAAATCTCACGGGAAAATTCTTGTGAGGTTTTTAAAATTTTGCTAGAAATCAGGCGAGTAGATGTCTTGCAGAAATATATTGATACTAAATTAGAAAAACACCTATTAGATAAAAAAAAAAAATTGTGGTATAATAATAAGATGCAAAAAAAGGAGTATCTATGGACATTTCAGAAATTCGTCAAAAAATTGATGCAAATCGTGAAAAATTAGCTTCTTTCAGGGGGTCTCTTTGACCTCGAAGGTTTAGAGGAAGAAATTGCCATTTTGGAAAACAAAATGACAGAACCTGATTTTTGGAACGATAATATTGCGGCCCAAAAAACGTCGCAAGAATTAAACGAACTCAAAAATACCTATAATACCTTCCACAAGATGGATGAGTTGCAGGATGAAGTTGAGATTTTACTGGACTTTTTGGCAGAGGACGAATCTGTGAAGGATGAGTTGGTTGAAAAACTCTCTGAGTTAGATCAGATGATGACTAGCTACGAAATGACACTTCTCTTGTCAGAGCCCTACGATCACAACAACGCCATCCTTGAAATCCATCCAGGTTCTGGGGGAACAGAGGCTCAAGACTGGGGCGATATGCTCCTTCGTATGTATACTCGCTATGGAAATGCCAAAGGCTTCAAGGTTGAGGTATTGGACTACCAAGCAGGTGATGAGGCAGGAATCAAGTCAGTAACCTTGTCTTTTGAAGGACCAAATGCTTATGGTCTTCTCAAGTCAGAGATGGGAGTTCACCGTTTGGTCCGTATCTCACCATTTGACTCTGCTAAACGTCGCCACACCTCATTTACTTCTGTAGAAGTTATGCCAGAGTTGGATGATACTATCGAAGTTGAAATCCGTGAGGATGATATCAAGATGGATACCTTCCGTTCAGGTGGAGCAGGTGGACAAAACGTCAACAAGGTTTCAACAGGTGTCCGCTTGACTCACATTCCGACAGGGATCGTCGTAGCATCAACCGTCGACCGTACTCAGTACGGAAACCGTGACCGTGCTATGAAGATGCTTCAGGCAAAACTCTACCAGATGGAGCAGGAAAAGAAAGCTGCTGAGGTAGACTCGCTCAAGGGTGAGAAAAAGGAAATTACATGGGGAAGCCAAATCCGCTCCTATGTATTTACGCCTTATACAATGGTAAAAGACCATCGTACCAACTTTGAAGTAGCGCAAGTAGATAAGGTAATGGATGGAGACCTAGATGGTTTCATCGATGCTTATCTGAAATGGCGTATCAGTTAAAAGAAAGGAAGTCACATGTCAATCATTGAAATGAGAGATGTTGTCAAAAAATATGACAACGGGACAACAGCCCTACGTGGCATCACTGTAAATATCGATGCAGGAGAATTTGCCTACATCGTAGGACCTTCAGGTGCTGGTAAATCAACTTTTATCCGTGCCTTGTATCGTGAGGTCAAAATCGACAAAGGAAGCTTGCAAGTTGCAGGTTATAACCTCGTTAAGATTAAAAAGAAAGATATTCCGTTCTTGCGTAGAAACGTTGGAGTAGTCTTTCAGGATTACAAACTTTTGCCAAAGAAAACCGTTTATGAGAACATTGCTTACGCCATGGAGGTTGTTGGTGAAAGTCGTCGTAACATCAAAAAACGTGTTATGGAAGTCTTGGACCTTGTCGGTTTGAAGCACAAGGTTCGTTCATTCCCGAATGAACTTTCAGGTGGTGAGCAACAACGTATCGCCATTGCGCGTGCTATTGTAAACAATCCTAAGGTTTTGATTGCCGACGAACCAACAGGAAACTTGGACCCAGATAACTCATGGGAAATCATGAACCTCTTGGAACGTATCAATCTTCAAGGGACAACTGTTTTGATGGCGACCCACAACAGCCAAATCGTAAATACCTTGCGCCACCGCGTTATTGCCATCGAGAATGGTCGCGTGGTACGTGATGAAGCGAAAGGAGAGTACGGATACGATGATTAGTAGATTTTTCCGCCATCTGTTCGAAGCTTTAAAGAGTTTAAAGCGTAATGGATGGATGACCATTGCTGCTGTCAGTTCAGTAATGATTACCTTGACCTTGGTTGCTATCTTTGCTTCAGTTATCTTCAATACTGCGAAATTAGCAACTGATATTGAAAACAACGTCCGCGTCATGGTTTATGTTCGTAAAGACGTTGAAGACAACAGTGAAACCATTGTAAAAGAAGGCCAGACAGTCACGAACAATGACTACCACAAGGTCTATAACGCCCTTAAAGCTCTGCCAGCTGTAAAAAATGTAACCTTCTCAAGTAAAGAAGAGCAGTACCAAAAGCTGACTGAAACTATGGGTGACGAGTGGAAGGTGTTTGAAGGAGATGCAAACCCTCTTCATGATGCCTACATCGTAGATACCAATTCACCAAGTGATGTAAAACCTGTAGCTGAAGAAGCTAAAAAGATTGAAGGTGTCTCTGAAGTTCAAGACGGTGGTGCCAATACCGAACGTCTCTTCAAGTTGGCTTCCTTCATCCGTGTATGGGGATTGGTCATCGCAGGACTCTTGATCTTCATCGCAGTCTTCTTGATTTCAAATACCATCCGTATTACTATCATTTCACGTAGCCGTGAAATCCAAATCATGCGTTTGGTTGGTGCCAAGAACGGTTATATCCGTGGCCCATTCTTGCTAGAAGGTGCCTTTATCGGATTGTTGGGAGCAGCTCTTCCGTCAGCATTGGTTTACTTTATCTATAACCGAGTGTTCCAATCTGTCAACCCATCCTTGGTTGGTCAAAACCTATCTTTGATTACACCGAATACCTTTATTCCATTGATGATCGGTCTCTTGTTCCTCATCGGAATCTGTATCGGTTCACTTGGTTCAGGAATCTCAATGCGTCGATTCTTGAAAATCTAAGTCACATAACTGGATAAAACACATAAAAAAGTGGGATGTCATCAAGACTTCACAGCTCTTGATGCCCCGCTTTTTCTGTTGGTCTTGGTGCTCAGTCGCTTGCCAATTTTGGCTAAAGAGTGTATGATAGGGAAGGACCTTTTTACTAATATGAAAAATGAACAATGAATGAGGAAAAGATGAAACAATTTTTGGAAAAAGTGAGCATACTCTCCCTGTCGTTAGTATTGATCACATCGTTTTCTATTTCGAGTGCCCTGCCTGCTATGTTTGACTATTATCAGGGCTATTCGACTGGTCAGGTCGAACTCTTGGTCAGCCTCCCATCCTTTGGGATTATGGCCATGCTTTTATTGAACGGAGTTTTAGAGCGTATTTTTCCTGAACGTCTCCAGTTGACCTTGGGACTCTTGATTTTATCCATCAGTGGAACGGCACCTTTCTGGTATCAGGGCTATTACTTTGTCTTTGCTACCCGCTTGCTATTTGGGCTTGGAGTAGGAATGCTCAATGCCAAGGCTATTTCGATCATCAGTGAACGTTACCACGGCAAAACTCGTATCCAAATGCTTGGTTTTCGTGGATCGGCTGAAGTCGTAGGAGCATCCATCTTGACACTGGCAGTCGGTCAGCTCTTAGCCTTTGGCTGGACAGCAACCTTCCTAGCCTATGCAGCTGGTCTAGTAGTTCTCGTACTCTTCCTTCTCTTTGTCCCTTATGGAAACGCAGAAGTTCATGAGTCCAAGCATCAGACAGAAGAAGCAGTAAGATTGACTGCTTCTATGAAAAAGCTTATTTTCTTCCTTGCTATTGCAGCCGCAGTGATTGTTTGTACCAATACGGCCATCACCTTCCGTATCCCTAGTCTCATGATTGAGGCAGGGTTTGGGGATGCTCAGTTGTCCAGTTTGGTACTTAGTGCCATGCAGTTGATTGGGATTCTAGCTGGAATCAGCTTTTCTTTCCTGATTTCGACCTTCAAGGAAAGACTTCTATTGGTCGCTGGTGTCACTTTTGGAATCGGGCAAATCATCATTGCTCTTTCCCCTTCACTCTGGGTGGTGGTTGCAGGTTCTATCCTGGGAGGATTTGCCTATAGCATCGCTCTGACGACAGTCTTTCAGTTGATATCTGAACGAATTCCTGCAAAACTCCTCAACAAAGCAACTTCCTATGCTGTTTTGGGATGTTCTTTTGGAGCATCATTAACACCCTTTGTTCTTTCAGGGATAGGCTTTGTGACTACAGATGGTCGAATGACCTTCATTATTCTAGGAGCATGGATGATTGCTACATCAGTGCTTGTTTCCCTTTTATTGAAAAAAGAAGCCTAACAAAGAAAAACTCAAGGAGAATCCTTGAGTTTTTTTGTATTAGCCAAACATCTGCCAAAAGTAATCGATGATATAAGTCAAGCCATAAGTGTAAACAACCAGGGTAAAGGGTTTGGTCAGGATGATAATGGTCATATACCGCTTGAAGCTCATCTTGGTCAGAGCTGCCAACATGCAGAGAAAATCAGCTGGACTAACTGGCCAAATCATCATAAAGATAAAGAAACGGTCAAAGCGATTGCCCTCATCCAGCCAACCGATATATTTGTCATAGGTGCGCTTGCTGACCATAGACTGGACAAAGGGCGCTCCGTAGAGACGAACCAAGTAAAAGATAATGGCACAACCAATGACAATACCGATATAG
Organism: Streptococcus sp. HMSC062D07; assembly: GCF_001814215.1. Classification (NCBI taxonomy): domain Bacteria; kingdom Bacillati; phylum Bacillota; class Bacilli; order Lactobacillales; family Streptococcaceae; genus Streptococcus; species Streptococcus sp. HMSC062D07. Next base: position 153,592 of record NZ_KV815326.1, on the reverse strand, counting down.
TTGTAGATGGTCCCGATGATATGCCCATAGATAAAGACACCTGCAACGGAGGTAAGAGCACCTGGAATGATAGGAACAACCGTCTGCAAAATCTGTAAAAAGATAAAGAGTGGTGGCCCCCAGATACCCGCCTGTTGGATAAAGGCAGATAGGGTTTCCTTGGAGTGCAAGATACCCGCCTGATAGGCCCAGATACAGAATATTACAGTACCAACTCCACCGACGATGGAGGAAATATGAATCGCTTGCTGTAGAAGGGGAGAAACAGCTTTCATTTCTTTCTCGTATGACATGTAAACTCCTCTTGTGTAGTATGATTCTACTATACCATATTTTAGGGAGAAAGACTAGATGGGATACTTCGTGTGACTTTGCCTCAAGTATGGTAAAATGGGAATAAGAAAATGACAGCTTAGAATGAGGAAAATCATGTTAGGATTGAAGTTTAATGGCACTTGGCGCAACTACCAAAAACAGGTATTGGACAATTTCCAAGAATACCAAGCAGATGGTCATGTCCACTTGGTGGCAGCGCCTGGTTCAGGGAAAACAACCATAGGAATCGAGTTGATTGCTCGCTTTGATAAGCCTGCCCTCGTTTTGGTACCGACGGTGACCATTCGGGAACAATGGGTGGATAGGATTCGCCAGGCCTTTTTAGAGGATGAGAACCAGGTCACAAGTCTCGTGTCTCAAAATCTAAAGGATATGAAGCAAATCACCATCGCCACCTATCAAGCCTTTCACAGTGCTATGCAACAGGTACAATCTCAAGAAGATAACGGCGAGGTTGAGGATTTTGTCGGCTTTGACCTGCTTGCCAGACTCAAGGAAAGGGGTGTCGAAACCCTCTGTCTGGACGAATGCCATCACTTGAGAAATGAATGGTGGAAAAGTCTAGAAGACTTCCGTAAAAACTATCAGCAACTGCAAGTCATCTCTCTCACTGCGACACCACCATACGACAGTGAGCCAGAACTCTGGGATCGCTATCTCCAGATGTGTGGCGAGATTGACCAAGAAATCACAGTGCCAGAACTGGTAAAGGAAGACACTCTTTGCCCTCATCAGGACTTTGTCTATATCTGTTTTCCGACTAAGGAAGAAGACAAACGCTTGGAAGAGTTTGAAGACACCAAGTGGCAGTATGTCAGCCAACTAGTCGTTAATCCTGACTTCCAAGAGTTGATTCGGAGTTCCAAGGTTCTCAAAGGGGAAATTTCTGCGGATATGCTCCTTGAGGATCCCAAGTATCTCTCAGCGCTCCTCATTTATCTACAGGCTCAAAAACAGGAAATTCCCAAGCATCTAAAAGATTTACTGGGAGCTGAAGGCTTGCCTGCTCTTAATTACTACTGGCTCGAAGTTCTCTTGCAAGGTCTTCTCTATCAAACTCCTGACTGGTATGAGGATCCGCAGGAGACAAAGAAAAAGATAGAAGCAGAACTGAAATCAAGAGGGTTGATTGAAAAACGTCAGGTTTTCTTGGTAAAATCCAAGGCCAATGACCAAATCCTCAATCAATCTCTAGGAAAACTAGCTGGGATTGCATCTATCTTTGAAACTGAGTATGATAGTCTAGGAAAGAACTTGAGACAGTTAGTCTTGGCGGACTATATCCGCAAGGACTTTGCCAGTTATCTGGGAGATGACCAAGCACCAATCACGCAATTAGGTGTCCTCCCTTATTTTGAAACTATTCGCAGAAGTGCACAAAAGCAAGGCTTGTCTGTCCCTATAGCAGTCCTTTCAGGTAGTGTCGTGATCATACCGGCTAGTGTCAAGGCAGAACTCGAAGCACTCATCCCAAACACTAGCTTAAGCTTCTCTGCCATTGGAAAACTCGACCAAGAGTCTTATCTCCAAGTAGGCTTTCCATCCAGCTTTAAGGGGATGGTCGCAGCAGTGACCGAGCTCTTCCAACGTGGTTCTATCCAGGTCTTGGTCGGAACCAAGTCTCTCTTGGGAGAAGGATGGGATGCACCTTGTGTCAACTCTCTCATCCTCGGAAGTTTTGTCGGAAGCTTTATGCTCAGCAATCAAATGCGGGGGCGTGCCATCCGTATCTGGCCAGGACATCCAGATAAGACTAGCAATATCTGGCACCTAGTAGCCATCAAACCGTACAAAATTCCAGCCTTTTCTAATGAAAATCAAGAAGAACTAGACCTCAATCCATATCAGGACCTACAAACCCTTGCCCGTCGTATGGACCATTTCCTTGGCTTGTCCTATAAGGAAGATACCATTGAAACAGGTCTGGATCGCTTGAACTTTCCTGAGTTCCCATTTAAGAAAAAGAAACTCGAAGACTATAACGAGAAGATCATGCAACTATCCAAGGATCGCGCCTCCCTACGTAAAAAATGGCAGGAATCTCTCATTGTTGCTGACAAGATTGAGATTGTCAATGAAGTTGCGACCGACAGCAAACGAATCCCTCTGCTCGCCCTAGCGGATGCTGAAAAGTGGCTTCGCTATGCTCTGATGGTATTTGCCATTAGTCTCCTAACCTATGTCTTTAGACTAACCTTATTTGCCTTGCCATGGCTGACAGCTCTTTGTGTCCTCTTCCTAGCTATCACAGCCTTTCGCTACTACAGCTACAAGAGTCCTTATAAACGCTTGCGCCAGATCGATGAGGCTATTCGCAAAGCCATGGTGACTGCAGGGCATTTGTCTGATGACCAGTCGCGCGTGCAGGTCGATGAGGACAAGGAAAGCTTTAATGTCTTTGCCTATCTAAAAGGTGGCAGCATGCGAGACAAGGAACTCTTTTCGAGGGCTTTAGGAGAATTCTTTGCGCCAGTGGACAATCAACGCTACCTCTTAGTCGCTCAAAAAGCACCAGCAGGTCAGTCCAAGTATTTCGTAGTCCCTAGCCTCTTTGAAAAACGCAAGGAAGATGCCCAGCTCTTCCAAAATGCCGTCGCACCGCATATAGGCAACCACCAACTCGTCTACACCCGCAACGAAGCAGGCCGAAAAATCCTGCTCGAAGCCAGACTCAAATCCCTAGCCAACAAAAACGACCGTATCATCACTAAGAAAAAGGTTAAAAGTGCTTTGAAATAGAAGGAAGTGAGCGTTTTCTTCTAGGAATATGATATAATAATAGATAATTAAGAATTCGATAAATTGGAGAGATAGTCTGAAAGATATTGTTAATAAAAATAGACAGTTCTGACTAGCAAAAGGAAGTTTTATGGCAAAGAGAAAAGATTTTTCTGAACTAACCAGGGTACAAATCCCAGCAGCTCTGCATCTCATGCGTATGGGCTATACCTATCTTCCTCGAAATGGGAAGGAGATTGCAGAAAGAGATCCAGATACCAACATCCTTGTATCTGTTTTTAAGGAGCAATTTTTAAAATTTAACAACTACTTGACAGAAGATGACTTTGAAAGAGAACTAGCCAATATCAAGTTGGAACTAGATCAAAACGATTTGGGACGTTCTTTCTATAGACGCTTGCAAGGTCAGGAAGATGCCATTTATATTGACTGGGAACATCCTGAAGTCAATACCTTCCATCTGGCACTTGAAGTTACTTGCCAAAATGGTCAGGATGAATTTCGTCCGGATATCGTTATTTTTGTCAATGGTCTGCCTCTTTCTTATATCGAAGTCAAACAGCCCAATGCGATTCGTGATGGCAAGACTGGAATTCAGTCAGAGTAGGACAGAACCAGATACCGTTTTGAAAACCGTAAGTTCCGTCGTTTTAACAATATCACCCAGTTGATATCCTTATCTGATAACTTAGCGTATATCAGTGGACAAGGTCAGCAAAAACAGGGTTCTTATTACGGTTCAAACGCCTATTCAAAAACTAAATTTAATGCCTTCAAGGAAGAAAGAGTAGAAGATTTCCTTCATTCCCTTTCCCCTCTAACCGAGGACCAAATCGACTTTGTCCTAGAAGACATGAAGCGCTTTGCCCTCAAATCTCAGCCAGAGTTTACAACAAATCTAAACCCTGATACACCTTGCAATGCCTTCCTGTCTTCTTTGTACCAGAAGGCACGCTTGCTCTTTATGCTTCGTTTTGGTCTTGTCTATGTAGAAGAAGAGAGTAAGGACGGTCAGATGCAGTTGCAGAAGCACGTCATGCGCTATCCTCAGTATTTTGCGACACGTGCTATCGAAGAAACAATTGCAAAAGGTGTCAAGAAAGGGGTTATCTGGCATACCCAAGGTTCAGGTAAGACTGCCTTGGCTTTCTTCAATATGCGCTATCTAACCAACTATTTCTCAAAAGAGGGAATCGTTCCTCAGTTTTACTTTGTCGTCGATCGTCTGGACTTGGCAGACCAAGCCTTTAAGGAATTTACCAAACGAGGTCTCAAGGTTAAACGCATCAACAACCCTCAAGAGCTCAATCAAAAACAAGACGGCTATGATGTCGCTGTGGTCAATATCCAGAAGTTTAAGGATGATTCAAATCTGACAGACCGCTCTGGATATGATCTCAATCGTCAAAATATCTACTTTATCGATGAAGCCCACCGTTCTTACAATGAACGAGGTTCCTACCTGCCAAATCTTTATCAGGCAGATACCATGGCCATTAAGATTGCCTTGACTGGAACCCCCTTGATCACATACAAGAAAGATGGCAAGACCAAGGAAAGTCATGCGACCACGCGTGATATCTTTGGGGACTATATCCACAAATATTACTACAACCAGTCTATCGATGACGGCTTTACCCTACGCCTGATGCGAGAAGATATCGAGACTTCTTATAAAGATAATCTCAGATCTATCAATGAAGAAATCCAACGAGGTGACCTGTCCAAGGAAGATATCTTTGCTCATCCTCATTATGTAGAGCCCATGCTGGATTTTATCATTGAAGATTTTAATCGAGCGCGTGATTTGGTATTTGATGACCAGACCATCGGTGGCATGATTGTCTGTGACTCGTCTAAGCAGGCGCGTGAGCTTGAAAAGCAATTAGAAGAACGACGTCAAGCAGGCTCAACCACCTTGACTTCCGCTCTCATCCTCCATGATGAGGGAGACAAGGAAGAGAAGAAGGACAAGGTAGATGCCTATAAGGAAGGTAAGATTGACCTCATCATCGTCTACTCTATGCTCCTGACAGGTTTTGATGCACCTCGGCTCAAGCGCCTCTATCTAGGGCGCAAGATCAAGGCTCACAATCTTTTACAAACACTAACCCGAGTCAATCGTCCTTACAAGGATTATCTCTTTGGCTATGTTATTGACTTTGCAGACATCTCGAAAGAGTTTGACAAGACCAATCGTGCCTATCTGGAAGAACTCAATCAAGAGTATGATTCGACCCTGACTGGGGAAAATGGTGAGGATGTTTTTGGCTCGCTCTTTGTGTCAGCAGATGAGATTTCTCAAGAGTTGAGCAAGACCGAGCATATTCTCATCGACTATCCAACGGACAATCTAGAGTACTTCTCCCAAGCTATCAATGATATCAAGGACAAGAAGCAGTTAATCGATCTTCGTAAGGCCTTGGAGTCTATCAAGCAGTACTACAATATCGCCCGTCTCCTTGGTTACGAACACTTGCTCCAGCAGATTGACATTGCCCAGATTGCAACCCTGCTCAATGTCCTCTCTAGACGAATGCTGACACTGTCTCTGATCGATAAACCAGACGATTTCTCCAGTAGGACTCTCTTAAATCTTGCCATGTCTGAAACTAGCTTTAGCTTTGCCAAGATTGCAGAAGAAGAACTCCGCCTAGCAGCCAATGACTTGGAAGATTTGAAACGACGAGTGGCAAGTGGGATTAAAAATCAACGTGATGAAAAGGATCCTGAGTGGGTCTCTCTCTACGAAGAATTCCAGCGCATCATGAAAAAACACCTGATCCATGGGCAAGAAGGCTTCACCATGGAAAATATCAAAGAAACCCAAAAAGACTATGAAGAACTCTTTAAGTCCGTGGAGGACTATCATACTCGTATGAAACGTTTGACCATGAACTTTAACGGAGATGAGATGGCAGCTCGTTCCTACAAGTACGTGACTAACTCGACTATGGTCAGTGATTATCCTGCTATTTACCATGTCATCAAGGGTTCTAAAGTTAGACTGGACCGTAAAATTGGTCAAAATCAAGGAGTACTCGACAACGAGGACTTTCTTAAGAAGATGATTCGAGAAGAAGCTCGGATTGAAATGAAAACCAACCAATCTGCAAGTAGTTTGACAAGAGAGGATTTTAATTATATCGTCGAGTCACTATTTGAAGGATATGAAGAGGAATACCAACACTAATGAATGAAACATACAAAGTCCAAGTCCAAGGCTTGGTAGATGATTTGAAAGCTGTCTTTACCCACGCGGGACTAGGAGGAGAAGCGGGTGAGTACAAACTCCTCACCCAGTCCTTCCTCTACAAATTTTTAAACGACAAGTTTTTGTATCAAGCCAAGATCCTAGATGAGTCCAACACCTATGAAAATTTGTTGGCTATGAGTGAGGAAGACTACGGCTGGCTCTTGGAGGATATCGGTACCAGCACAGCTTGGCTCAAGCCAGACCAGTTGATAGAAACCCTCCACCGTCAGCAAAATGAAGCGACTTTCTACGAAACTTTTGAAAATACCCTCAACCAGATAGCCATTGACAATAACGATATCTTTTCCGTTCACACAGACGGGGATACGGCTATTCGTCTCTTTGATGAGCGTTTGATTACAGATACCATCTCAGATAGTAGTAAACGTAACGAGGTGGCAAAATCAATCATCAATCTCCTTGCTCGCGTCAAGTTTGATGAAACTATCTTTTCACAAGGCTTCGACTTTTTCTCGACTCTCTTTGAGTACATGATTAAGGACTACAATAAAGATGGCGGTGGCAAGTATGCCGAGTACTACACGCCTCACTCTGTCGCTAAGATTATCGCGGATATCTTGGTAGGAAATGACCAACCGTCAAATGTACGTATCTATGACCCATCAGCAGGTTCGGGCACCTTGCTGATGAATCTGGCTAGTCGTATCGGTGTGGATAAGACCACTGTTTATAGTCAGGATATCTCGCAAAAGTCATCCAATCTCCTCCGTCTCAATCTGATCTTGAATGGACTGCAACACTCCATTCATAATATCGTACAGGGAAATACCATCATAGCTAATCGACATCCTGAAAAGATGGACTATATCGTGTCCAATCCTCCTTTCAAGCTGGACTTTTCAGAGTGGCGTGATCAAGTGGAGACCTTGCCAGAAGCTAGTGAGCGATTCTTTGCAGGTGTGCCCAAGGTTCCAGCCAAGTCTAAGGACAAGATGGCGATCTACGAGCTCTTTGTGCAGCATATCATCTACTCCTTGAAGCCAGATGGTCAGGCGGCTGTTGTCTTGCCGACAGGTTTTATCACGGCTCAGTCAGGGATTGACAAGACCATCCGCCAACACTTGGTGGATAATCAAATGCTGGCAGGTGTCGTTTCCATGCCGTCCAATATCTTTGCGACGACAGGTACCAACGTCTCTATCCTCTTTATCGATAAGAAAAACAAGGGCGATGTCGTCCTTATCGATGCCTCAAACCTAGGAACCAAGGTCAAGGAAGGCAAGAACCAAAAGACCGTGCTGTCTCCTGAGGAAGAGCAGAAGATCGTCAAGACCTTTATCAAGAAAGAAGCTGTCGAGGACTTTTCTGTCACCGTCTCTTATGAGGACATCAAGGAGAAAAACTACTCTCTCAGCGCAGGCCAATACTTTGACATCAAGATCGACTATGTAGATATCACAGCAGAAGAGTTTGACGCCAAGATGACCGCCTTTCAAGACAAACTCTCTGACCTCTTCCAGCAATCGCATGCACTGGAGCAGGAGATAGAGAAGCAAATGAAGGGGTTGAAGTATGAGTGAGTGGAAAGAAAAGACATTAGGAGAACTGTCTATTAGGGTTTCGAGTGGATTAACACCTCTAAAGTCTAATAAAGAGTTTTGGGAAAATCCAATTATTCCTTGGTTAAAAACAGATCAACTAGGTGAAAAATACATTTTTGATACGAATACAAAAATTTCAAAAGAAGCATTAGAACAAACTAGTTTAAGAATTTATCCTGAGAACACCATATCTATTGCTATGTATGGAGAAGGAAAGACTAGAGGAAATCTTTCAATAATAAAAGCACCGATGACAACAAATCAGGCTTGTTGTAATATAGAACTAGATACAAAATTAGCAGATGTTGAATATGTTTATTACTATTTAAAAACACAATATGATGCTTTAAGAAAATTATCATCAGGTGTGAGAAAGAATTTAAATTCTAATGACATAAAAAATTACAAAATTTACATACCGGAAAGTGTGAGCTTTCAGAAATCAATAGTTAGAATTTTAACATCACTTGATAATAAGATAAGTGTTAACAACCAAATCAACCAAGAGTTGGAAGCTATGGCTAAGACCCTCTATGACTACTGGTTTGTGCAGTTTGATTTCCCAGACCAGAATGGCAAACCCTACAAATCATCAGGCGGAAAGATGATCTATCACCCAGAACTCAAACGCGAAATCCCAGAGGGGTGGGGAGTGGAGAATCTTTTTGATATTGCAGATGTTCAATATGGATATCCTTTTAGTACTGATTATTTTAATGGTACCGGCGAAGGTGTTCCAGTGATTAGAATTAGAGACATTCTTGGAAATGATATCACTAATTATTCTACAGAAGAAGTAGAAGATAAATATAAAATTAATGTTGGTGATGTTTTAATTGGAATGGATGGGAATTTCCATATGAATTATTGGATTAAAGAGGATTGTTATCTTAATCAACGAGTTGTAAAAGTAAATAGTGATAAATTACCTAATATGGTACTTAAATATCAGATTGAACCTTTTATCAGATTGAGAGAAAAATCAGTCTCAAGAACAACAGTAGGTCATTTAAGTGATAAAGATTTAAAAGCAATCAATGTTATTCTGCCTAAAGATAAGTATTTATCTTCAATTTTTGAAAAATTTGAAATTATATTAGAGAATATAATCATCAATCAACAACAAAACCAAGAACTCACCCAACTTCGCGATTGGCTCTTGCCAATGCTGATGAATGGACAGGCCAAGGTGGAGTAAATCAGTTGTAGATAAGTAAATAAAGGAGAAAGAATGATTACCGAATTGCAACTCCCTTCAGATCGGTTTAATGATACTACATATAGCGGATTGAAGCAAAAGAATTTCATTTACGGAAAAAACGGAACAGGAAAATCAACAATCACTCAAACAATATCAGATTCATTCCACGATACTCATGATGTACGAATTTTTCAAGGATTTGATTCTGTGGCGGAAAATTCAGTATTAAACGCTATTTCGTTAGGAAAAGAAAATGCAAGTATACAACCTCAAATTGATCAAGTAAATCTTGATATTTCTGAATTAGAGAGTGAACTTATTGCTAATGAGAGTAGACCAGATAATCTTTACGCTAGATGTCAAGCTAAGGAAAAAGAATATAAGGAACAAGATAAAGCTATAAAAGATAATTTTAGATCCTCGGCTAGTGAGCTAAAAAGAGAGCATACTAATTTAACTGGAGTTACCTATGATATTCGAAACTTCAAAAATGATATAGAAAGTATTGAAAAAAGCATTTCATGTGTTTCTTTAAGTGATACTGAAAAAGAGCAGTTTCAACAATTAATAAATCAAAAGGAAATTAAGATTGATTCAAAACAATCATTTCCAAATATTGATATAAGTAGATTTTTAAAAGCTACAAATGAAATTATCACAACAGAATTAGCAAAAAGTATCATATTAGAATTTTCAACAATTGAAGAACAAAACTGGGTTAGACAAGGTTTGAATTATCATGACAAGGGAGATGTTTGTGCGTTTTGCAACAATCCAATCTCTGAGCAACGTTTGGACCAATTAAATCATTTCTTTAGTGATAATGTTAAGAAGTTCGAGACAAGATTATCACATGCTATCGAACTTTTAAAAATAAAAAAAGATGAACTTAGTAAAATAAAAGTGATTGATCCTTCTCAATTCTATCCTGTTTATCATGAACAAATTTCAGTTTTAAATACTTCTATCTTGGAATTGATTCGAAAGTATACTAACTTTCTTGATTTCCTTATTGAAACTCTGGAACAACGTAAATCGGATCTTTTTACAACTATGTCTGAAATATCTTATAAGATACCGGATAGTTTTGAATCGATTCATGAACAGTATGGTAAAATTTATGTAGAAAATAAAAAATACGGTCAAAATTTAACCATAAAAAAAGAAGAAGCCAAAAATAAGTTGAGACTCAATTTGGTAAATATTGAGTTATCTGGAATGGACTATAGTCAGGAGATTTCTGATTTAAAGGATTTAGCCATAGAAAAGAAAAGATTGGCAGATGAGTTACAAATCAATAAGAATAATTTGATTGCTTTAAGGAAACAAAAAGATGACCTTATCTCACAGACTATAGACGAAAGTATCGCTGCAGAGAGAATTAACAAAGCATTAAGAAGTTTAGGCAATCATTCGTTTCAGTTAGTCTTAGTTTCAGGTGAACAAAAAGGGCAGTATACGATAAAAAATATTGATGGTAGCACTCGAGATGTAGATACATTAAGTACAGGAGAAAAGAATATTGTATCATTTTTGTGGTTTTTAGCAGATTTGGATAATCCATCCAAAAAAACAGAAAACCCACAAATTATTATTTTCGATGATCCGATGAATTCAAATGATGATACAACACAATATTTAATAATATCGTATTTACAAGATTTGATAAATAATTTATCTGAGACTCAACAATTATTTATTTTAACTCATAATATTCATTTCTACCTAAATGTAAGATACGATTGGTGGAGGAAGGCACATAAGACTAAGTTGACTTTACATCTTAAAAAGATTGATGGGAAAAGTAAGATTTTACCAATCGAAACTCAAGATGAAGATTTAAAAACTAGCTATGATGCTCTATGGACAGAATTGAGATGGCTTTATCAACAAGATAAACCAGATTTTATGTTAAATCCTATTCGTCGAATTTTTGAAACTTTTTCGAAGTTTAATAACATATCTCCTAGTGTTTTATTTAAAAATGATGCTGAAGCTAAAAAATTATTTGATGTTAATTCACATTCAATCGACGATTTAGAAGCTGATCTTAATGGTAAAACTAAAGAAGATATTATTTCAAAAGTCAGTGCTATTTTCCGTAGCAACAATGCACAGTCGCATTTTGAAAAATACTGGCTAGTATCGAATGAAGAATAACTATTACTTAAAAATTATTTATCAATTAATATTTAAATTAAAAATATAGAGATTTAAAATTCCAGCCAAATCAAGCTTTGGCTGGCTTTTATTTTTCATTCATGTTATAATTAAATTACCTAAAAGGTAATTTAATTATAACAGAAAGGGACTTATGAAGCTTATCTATACAAACAAAACTGTTGAAAAGCAGTGCACAGAGCTGAGGCAAGCGAAAAAGGATTTTTCGGATAAGGTTGCTGTAAAGTTGCATTTCTTGATCAACTTTTTAGAAGCAGCGGATTCTTTGGCTAGTGTGACAGCCTTTCCTAAATATCACTTTCACCAACTTAAGGGAAGGAGACAGGGACAGTTTGCTTTAGATATAGATGGTCGAAGGAGTTCCTATCGTTTGATTGTCGGTTTTTGTGAAGAGGATGTAGAAAAGGTCTTTTCCAGTCCCATTGAAATCGAAATCCTAAAAATAGAGGAGGTCAGCAATCACTATGAGTAATAAAATTGTTGAATACAAAGACCTGATTGCTTTTCATCCAGGTCAGTATGTTGAAGAGTTGATTGAAGATTATAACGTAACGCAGAAAGAGTTTGCGGAGCGCTTAGGAGTTTCAGCAAAGACTGTCAGCAAGTTGGTCAATGCTGAGGAGTCCATTAGTAAAGATACGGCTCATAAGTTAGCTAAGCTAAGCGGAGTTTCCATGCAAACTTGGCTCAATCTTCAAAATGCTTACGATGTAAAAGTGGCTGAGATTGTAGAACAAAAAGAGTTAGAAGAAGGTAGTGAGAAAGAAATCTGCGAGATGATTGATTTCAAGTATTTTAAGGCAGAAGGCTATGTTCCAAACAAACGATATAGTTTAAAGGAAAAGATTATCGAGCTTCGCAAGATTCTAGGGATTTCTAGTTTAGAAAAGCTCTTGAACTTTAACCATCTAGTGAGTTATCGCAATACCAAAGATTTTACGGATAAGAGTATCGTGAACTCTAATATCATGCTGGAGTTGGCATCTAAAAAAGCGCGTGATGTAACAACTACCAAACTCAATCGTAGAAAGCTAGAGAGATGTTTACCTGCTTTGAGAGAGTTGACCAGACAGGACCCAGAAGCCTTTCCTCAACGCTTGTACGATATCTTATTAGACTGTGGTGTTGTTTTAGTCGGTCTACCTGCTTTGCCAAATGCTAATCTGAATGGAGCGACTAAAAAATTCAGTAATGGTAGTGCCTTGCTTTTACTCACTGATCGAAATAAAGTATCCGATATTTTCTGGTTCTCGCTCTTTCATGAGATAGGACATATTCTGGAGAATGATTTTTCATCTGATGATGGAAATAGTGAATCCTACCGACGTTCTGAGGAAAAGGCAGATCAGTTTGCAAAAGATTTCTTGATAAGACCCGAAGACTATCAAGCTTTTGTCAAAAAAGGAGGTTTTGATAAGTCGGATATTCTAGATTTTGCAGAGGAAATTGATATTCATCCGAGCGTCGTTTTAGGCAGATTACAAAATGAGGGGATTCTCAGTTTTGACCGTTTCCGAGAACTAAAAGAAAATTATTACTTTGTTTCATGAGTCGTAGGAAGTTTTTAAAGATGAAAAAAGCTTCATATGGTAATTATAACTTCTTTATTCGCTCATAATCCGCTCATAATTCGCTCATTTTATAAATATAACTTTGTTTCCGTATTTCCTGGGAACTAGTAGAAAGTTAGGAGAAATATGGAAAACAACAACCAACGTGCCCTTTGTCAGCAACTCTGGGCGGAAAATAAGTACCTTGTTTTGAGCCATTCCAGCAATATTTACAAGGACATTCGCCAGTATCTCAAGCAAGAAGTGGTAGAAGTGAGTCAGGTTCAAGAGATGATTGACCGTGCCTGCCAGATTCCAGAGCACAGGGGTCAGGTTTGCAATGCCTTTCAGCATATTTGGGGCTATTTTAAGAAGAAAGCAACGGAGACTGAACGCAAGGATTATATGTTTTTACTGGAGCGTTATCACTCTGGTCAAGCCACCAAAGAAGAATTAATTGCTAAGACGAGAGATTTGCTTGAGCATTACCCGAATGCTTATCTGCAAGATTCTACCTTGCTGAAAGGAGACTCCCATGAGACTTTGGCATGAGGCTTTGATTTCACAACTTCCCCGTCCTCAGCTCTTGGGGCAACATCGAGAGTGCTGCGCCCTTCGTGGCAATGGCTGGGGCAGAAAGCATGCGACGGTGGACTATGTCTTTACCCACTCGCCCTATCGTCTCTATGCCTACCATGACTTGATCATGGGGGAGATGGCGCGTCGTGGCTACAATGTCAGTCCAGAGTGGCTGGACAAGAACTACCGTGGCAAGACATGCCCTCCTTATCAAGACTTAGCAGAGGAAAAGCTGAAAAGTCCTATCTATAGCGAACATGACACAGCCTACTATGAGGAGTGTCTGGCAAATCTCCGTGACAAGGGGATCAACCTATAGTCTTTTCTAATAACAAGCCATAGGTAGCTGTCAGTTCATTATTTTTTTGCGAAGAACACAGCAACCTTAAAAGGCTATCAATCTATATTTACCAAAGGATTTGGGGAATCTTCTCCAAATCTTTTTTTGTCTTTTAAATAGAGATATAGTTTCAAACTATATCAAAGCCTAATTTTTTACAATTATACAGACAGTTTCTTTTCTGTTAAGATAGTTTCAACAACAATTTTTGGAGGACAAAACATGTCAACTACAATTATCGGTTTCCCTCGTTTGGGTGAATTCCGCGAATTAAAATTTACAACTGAAAAATACTTTAGAAAAGAAATCTCAGAAGAAGAACTCTTGGCTGCGGCTAAAGAATTGCGTGCAAAACACTGGAACATCGTCAAAGAAAAAGGCATCACTGAAATCCCATCAAATGACTTTTCTCACTATGACAACTTCCTTGATGCTGCTTTCCTTTTCAACGTAGTTCCTGCATCGGTTCAAAACTTGGAATTGTCTGATCTTGAACGTTACTTTGCTTTAGGACGTGGTTACCAAGGAGAAAAAGGGGATGTTCGTGCCCTTCCGATGAAAAAATGGTTCAACACTAACTACCACTACATCGTTCCTAAATTTGAAAAAGACACTCAAGTAAAATTGGCTGGTCACAAGATCTTTGATGAGTTCCAAGAAGCTAAAGAACTTGGTCTTAACACTCGTCCTGTCCTTGTAGGTCCATTCACTTTCCTTCAATTATCAGACTTTGAAGAAGGCGTGAAAGCAGAAGACTTCGTAGATAGCTTAGTAGCTGCTTACCAAGATGTTTTTGCTAAATTGGCTGAACTTGGTGCGACTCGTATCCAACTCGATGAAGCTGCTCTTGTCAAAGACTTGACAGCTGAAGAAAAAGCTCTCTTCTTGAACCTCTACAACAAGCTTTTGGCTGACAAAAAAGGTCTTGAAGTATTGCTTCAAACATACTTCGGTGACGTTCGTGACGTTTACGCTGACCTTGTGAAATTGCCAGTAGATGCGATTGGTCTTGACTTCGTTGAAGGTAAGAAAACTCTTGAACTCGTTAAAGGTGGCTTCCCAGCTGACAAGACTCTTTATGCAGGTATTGTCAATGGTAAGAACATCTGGCGCAACAACTACGAAAAGAGCTTGGCTGTTCTTGAGCAAATCCCAGCTGAAAACATCGTATTGACTAGCTCATGCTCACTTCTTCATGTGCCATTTACAACAGCTAATGAAGAATTTGAACCAGCTATCTTGAACCACTTTGCATTTGCAGTTGAAAAATTGGATGAAATCCGTGACTTGGATGCTATCCGCAACGGTCAAGGAGCAGAAGCTCTTGCAGCTAATAAAGAACTCTTTGCGACTGAACGTGTTGGTGAAAATGCTGAACTTCGTGCGCGTATCGCTGGATTGACAGACGCAGACTACACTCGTTTGCCAGCCTTCGCAGAACGTGAAGCGATTCAAGAAGAAGCATTCAAACTTCCAGCTCTTCCAACAACTACCATCGGTTCATTCCCTCAAACTAAGGAAGTTCGTGCTAAACGTTTGGCCTTCCGTAAGGGTGAATTGTCACAAGAAGAATACGATGCCTTCCTTGCTGAGACTATCGACGAATGGATCAAATGGCAAGAAGAAGTTGGATTTGACGTGCTTGTACACGGTGAATTCGAACGTAACGACATGGTTGAGTACTTCGGTCAAAACTTGTCTGGTTACCTCTTCTCTAAGAATGGTTGGGTACAATCATACGGTATGCGCGGAGTTAAACCACCAATCATCTGGGGTGATGTGACTCGTCTCAACCCAATCACTGTTAAATGGTCTAGCTACGCACAAAGCCGTACGAACAAACCTGTTAAAGGTATGTTGACTGGACCTGTTACAATTCTTAACTGGTCATTCCCACGTGAAGACATCTCTATCAAGGATTCTACTCTTCAAATCGCTCTTGCAATCAAGGATGAAGTTCTTGACCTTGAAGCTGCAGGCGTGAAGATCATCCAAATCGACGAGGCTGCTCTTCGTGAGAAATTGCCACTTCGTCGTAGCGACTGGTACGAAGATTACCTTGACTGGGCTATTCCAGCCTTCCGTTTGGTACACTCAACAGTAGCACCAGACACACAAATCCACACTCACATGTGTTACTCAGAATTTACAGATATCATCCCAGCTATCGACAACTTGGATGCAGACGTTATCTCATTTGAAGCTAGCCGTTCAAACCTTGAAATCTTGGACGAACTCAAAGCGAAAAACTTCCAAACAGAAGTTGGACCTGGGGTTTACGATATCCACTCACCTCGTGTGCCTAACGAAGGCGAAATCGACCACACCATCGAAGCAATCCTTGCGAAAGTTCCAAGCAGAAAAGTTTGGATCAACCCTGACTGTGGTTTGAAAACACGTGGTATTCCAGAAACGAAAGAAAGCTTGATCCGCCTTGTAGAAGCTGCGAAAGCTGCGCGAGAGAAATTGTAAGAAAAGACAGTTCTCTATACATGGTTGATCAGTAAGAAATCAACTAGAAAAAGGTTATTACATATGTCAGGTCAAACACCGTCCCTCTCATTTGAAGTTTTCCCTCCAAACCCAGAAGTAGGCAATGACAAAATTATTGCAGCCCTGAAAGACATGCAGGGCTTGGCACCACACTTCATCAGTGTGACTGCTAGTAATAATAAATTTAATATCAAAGAGACGACGGTTCGTTTGGCAGACTATATCCAAAATGACTTGGAGATCCCAACCATTGCTCACTTGCCAGCTATCTATTTGACTAAGGATAAGGTGGCTGAGACCATTGCGGATTTGGATAAAGTTGGTGTTCAGAAAATCTTGGCTTTGCGTGGAGATATCATTCCAGGTGTTGAGCCACAAAAAGATTTCCGTTACGCCACAGACTTGATTGAGTTTATCAATGAACAGGCACCACACTTTGATATTATTGGAGCTTGTTACCCAGAAGGGCACCCGGATTCGCCAAACCAAATCTCAGATATTCAAAATCTCAAGAGAAAAGTGGATGCAGGCTGTTCAAGTCTTGTCACTCAGCTATTCTTTGACAATGAGCGTTTCTACGATTTCCAAGACAAATGTACCTTGGCAGGGATTGATGTTCCTATTCATGCAGGTATCATGCCAATCCTCAATCGTAACCAAGCTCTTCGTCTCTTGAAGACTTGTGAGAATATCCATCTGCCACGTAAGTTCAAGGCTATCTTGGACAAGTATGAGAATGACCCTGAGTCACTCAGAGCAGCAGGACTTGCCTATGCCGTAGACCAAATCGTGGACTTGGTAACGCAAGACGTTGCAGGTGTGCATCTCTACACTATGAACAATGCAGAAACTGCCCAATATATTCATCAAGCAACCCATGCCTTGTTCAATCATCAACCTTAAAATAATCAAAAGCAAACCATTCTTCTTTTCATAGCAGAATGGTTCTTTTTTATAGAAAAGACCGTACTTTTTAAGAAAAATATGATAAAATAGACTCTGTACGTACTTGATACAAAGATGAGGGTATTTAGGTTATAAAGGTTGCGAAAACGAAACTCAAAAAATCCAAAATGTCTTGAGTAATTGAACCCGGCCGAAAAGCTGTGTAAAAAAGATAAACTGTCTTGTCTTCATCGAAGACTTCGTCAGTTTCCTATTTTTACTTTGCTTTTGACGGCCTTGGTATCTTGATCTTTGTAGGCAAGGCGTATAATATTAACAATCCAAAGGGGATTAAAATGACAAAACATGTGTTTCAAACGACTTTTGCGGGTCGTGAATTGATCGTAGAGACTGGTCAGGTTGCTAAGCAAGCAAATGGCTCTGTTGTCGTGCGTTATGGTGAGTCAACTGTCTTGACTGCAGCCGTTATGTCTAAGAAGATGGCAACTGGGGATTTCTTCCCGCTTCAAGTCAACTACGAAGAAAAAATGTATGCAGCTGGGAAGTTTCCTGGTGGCTTTATGAAACGTGAAGGACGTCCTTCAACAGACGCGACTTTGACAGCGCGTTTGATTGACCGTCCAATCCGTCCAATGTTTGCGGAAGGTTTCCGTAACGAAGTGCAGGTCATCAACACAGTCCTTTCTTACGATGAAAATGCATCTGCACCAATGGCAGCTATGTTTGGTTCATCATTGGCCTTGTCTATCTCAGATATTCCATTTGACGGCCCAATCGCTGGGGTACAAGTAGGCTATGTTGATGGTCAAATTATCATCAACCCAACGCAAGAACAAGCAGAGCAATCGCTTCTTGAATTGACAGTAGCTGGTACGAAACACGCTATCAACATGGTAGAGTCTGGTGCCAAAGAATTGTCAGAAGAAATCATGTTGGAAGCTCTTCTGAAAGGACATGAAGCTGTCAAAGAATTGATTGCCTTCCAAGAAGAAATCGTTGCGGCAGTTGGTAAAGAAAAAGCAGAAGTAGAATTGCTTCATGTAGATGCTGACTTGCAAGCTGAAATCATCGCAGCTTACAACAGTGACCTCCAAAAAGCGGTTCAAGTAGAAGAAAAATTGGCTCGTGAAGCTGCAACTCAAGCAGTGAAGGACCAAGTCACAGCCGTTTACGAAGAAAAATATGCAGACCACGAAGAATTTGACCGTATCATGCGTGATGTGGCTGAAATCTTGGAACAAATGGAACACGCAGAAGTACGCCGTTTGATCACAGAAGACAAGGTACGTCCTGATGGTCGTAAGGTCGATGAAATCCGTCCTTTGGATGCGGTTGTTGACTTCGTTCCACGTGTGCACGGTTCAGGTCTCTTTACTCGTGGGCAAACTCAGGCTCTTTCTATCTTGACTTTGGCGCCAATGGGTGAAACGCAAATCATCGATGGTTTGGATCCAGAGTACAAGAAACGCTTTATGCACCACTATAACTTCCCACAATACTCTGTTGGGGAAACTGGACGTTACGGTGCACCTGGTCGTCGTGAAATTGGTCACGGTGCTCTTGGGGAGCGTGCCCTTGCTCAAGTATTGCCAAGCTTGGAAGAATTTCCATATGCGATTCGTTTGGTAGCAGAAGTATTGGAATCAAACGGTTCTTCATCTCAAGCCTCTATCTGTGCCGGCACTCTTGCCCTTATGGCTGGTGGTGTGCCAATCAAGGCACCAGTAGCAGGGATTGCTATGGGTCTCATCTCAGATGGAAACAACTATACAGTATTGACAGATATCCAAGGTTTGGAAGACCACTTTGGAGATATGGACTTTAAGGTTGCAGGTACTCGCGACGGGATTACAGCCCTTCAAATGGATATTAAGATCCAAGGGATTACTGCTGAAATCTTGACGGAGGCTCTTGCTCAAGCCAAGAAAGCTCGTTTTGAAATCCTTGATGTGATCGAAGCAACTATTCCTGAAGTTCGTCCAGAATTGGCTCCAACTGCTCCGAAAATTGATACCATCAAAATTGATGTGGACAAGATTAAGATTGTCATCGGTAAGGGTGGAGAAACCATCGATAAGATCATCGCTGAAACAGGCGTTAAGATTGACATCGACGAAGAAGGTAACGTATCTATCTACTCTAGCGACCAAGCTGCCATTAACCGTGCTAAAGAAATCATTGCTGGTTTGGTTCGTGAAGCCAAAGTGGACGAAGTCTACCATGCCAAAGTTGTTCGTATCGAGAAATTTGGTGCCTTTGTCAACCTCTTTGACAAGACAGATGCCCTCGTACACATCTCTGAAATGGCTTGGACTCGTACTAATAATGTAGAAGATTTAGTTCAAATTGGTGATTTTGTCGATGTGAAGGTTATTAAGATCGATGAAAAAGGTCGTGTAGATGCTTCTATGAAGGCACTTTTGCCACGTCCGCCAAAACCTGAACGTTCAGAAGAAAAAGGGGATAAAGGTCATCGCCATGGCGATCGTCCTCGTCACCATCACAAGGACCACAAACCTAAGAAAGAAACTACAGAAACACCAAAAGACTCAGAATAAGAAAGGAGAAATGTATGGGATGGTGGCGTGAAACCATTGATATCGTAAAAGAAAATGATCCAGCGGCTCGCACTACCTTGGAAGTCTTGCTGACCTATCCGGGTGTCAAAGCCTTGGCTGCTCACCGTCTCTCTCATTTTCTCTGGAAACATGGCTTTAAGCTTTTAGCTCGTATGCACAGCCAGTTTTGGCGTTTTTGGACACAGATAGAGATTCACCCTGGAGCTCAGATCGAATCAGGTGTCTTTATTGACCATGGGGCAGGACTTGTGATTGGGGAGACAGCTATCGTTGAAAAAGGTGTTCTTCTCTACCACGGAGTGACTCTCGGTGGGACAGGTAAGGATAGTGGTAAACGCCATCCGACTGTTCGCAAAGGAGCTCTTATCTCTGCTCATGCCCAAGTTATCGGACCTGTAGAAATCGGTGAAAATGCCAAAGTCGGTGCCGCTGCGGTTGTTGTAGCAGATGTTCCTAGTGATGTAACGGTTGTCGGTATTCCTGCTAAAATTGTTCGTGTTCACGGGCAAAAGGATGAACCAACCATTCACGAAGTCGAAGAAAAACGTGAATACTACGTCAATAAACTAGAGCAGGCTAGAGAAGCCAGTCACAGGTCGTCTGGTTTGTAATGAGAAGTGACTCTTTAATTAGGAGGTTAGGCCGATGCTATTAGAAGAATTTGAAAATGTACCTGCTGTTATCGAGCCAACTGATCGAAGCCTCCTTAGTGGTGGAGAAATCTGTGATACGATTATTTTATCTTTTAATGGAGAAATCGTTGAACGAGTAAAGCAGTTTGAAGATGTTTACGAAGGTGGCTATCTAACCAATCTAAATGGTAGATTTCCATGGTATATCTATGAAAAAGATGGGAGTAAGGTAGCAGTTGCTATAGCTACGATTGGAGCCCCGATGGTTGTTGGACTCTTAGAAGAACTCAAAGCAAGAGGATTTAAGAACTTTATTGTTTTGGGTTCTTGCGGAGTTCTAGATAAGTCTATTCAGGCAGATAAGATTATCCTACCAAGTTCAGCTCTACGTGATGAAGGTACAAGTTACCATTACGCTCCTGCAAGTGATGAAATAGCTTATGATGAAACTCTACTCTTAACCATAGAAGAAGCTTTAAACAAATCTGATATTGAGCACATTCGAACAAAGGCTTGGACCACAGATGCTTTCTATCGTGAAACAGCTGATAAGGTCAAACGTAGACTTGCAGCAGGTGCGACTGTTGTAGATATGGAAGCCTCAGCAATCATGGCTTGGGCACAATTTCGACAAGCAAAAGTTTATCAATTTTTTTATACAGCTGATTATGTTGACCATCATAATCATGAGTGGGATGCAAGATACGAAGAAAGAAAAGCAGATGCTATGACTTTCTTTGAGATAGCATTAGTAATTGCTAGAGAGTTGGATTGAAACGACTCTTTACGATAAACAAGACACAGAAAGGAGTCAGTGAGTGATTAAAATCTATGACACCATGTCTCGTGATTTGCGAGATTTTGTCCCAATCGAGGACGGCAAGGTTAAGATGTATGTCTGTGGGCCAACTGTATACAATTATATCCACGTGGGGAATGCCCGTTCGACAGTAGCCTTCGATACCATTCGTCGCTACTTTGAGTATCGTGGCTATGAGGTTGCCTATATTTCTAACTTTACGGATGTGGATGATAAGATTATCAACCGTGCCAAGGAAGAAGGCATCACACCTCAGGAAGTGGCGGATAAGTACATCGCTGCCTTCCGTGAAGACGTGACGGCTCTTGGTGTTAAGCCTGCGACTCGTCATCCTCGTGTAGTCGAGTTTATGGCTGATATCATCCGCTTTGTCTCTGACCTGATTGAAAAAGGCTATGCCTATGAGAGTCAAGGGGATGTCTATTTTCGTGTGGAAAAATCCCATAACTATGCTAAGTTAGCCAATAAAACTCTAGAAGACTTGGAGTTAGGTGCTTCAGGTCGGACAGACGAAGAAACAGCTCGCAAGGAAAATCCTGTGGACTTTGCCCTTTGGAAAGCAGCCAAACCAGGTGAGATTTCTTGGGAAAGCCCTTGGGGACCTGGACGTCCAGGATGGCATATCGAGTGTTCGGTTATGTCAACGGAGATTTTGGGTGATACTATCGATATTCACGGTGGTGGAGCTGACCTTGAGTTTCCACACCACACCAACGAAATTGCCCAGTCAGAAGCCAAGACAGGTAAGACCTTTGCCAACTACTGGATGCACAATGGTTTTGTCAACATTGACAATGTCAAGATGTCCAAGTCTTTGGGGAACTTCATTACGGTACACGATGCCCTCGAAACGATCGACGGTCAAGTATTACGTTTCTTCTTTGCGACTCAGCATTACCGCAAACCTATCAACTTTACGGAAAAGGCTGTGCGTGATGCCAGGACCAATCTCAAGTATCTGAAGAACACTTATGAGCAACCATTTACTGGAACTGTAGATGCAGAGGAGTTGCAAACTTTTAAAGATAAGTTCGTAGCTGCCATGGATGAAGATTTCAATACAGCAAATGGTATCACAGTCGTCTTTGAAATGGCCAAGTGGATCAATTCAGGCAACTATGATGCAGCGGTTAAAGAAACTCTTACGGATATGTTAGAGGTCTTTGGTATTGTCTTTGTCGAGGAAGTTTTGGATGAAGAGATCGAAGCTTTAATTCAAAAACGCCAAGAAGCGCGTGCCAATCGTGATTTTGCGACAGCTGACCAAATCCGTGACCAACTGGCTGCTCAAGGGATTAAGCTACTGGATACCAAGGATGGAGTGAGGTGGACACGTGATTGATGTCAATCTCATTAACGGGATTGCGCTAGCTTTTGAAGGAGATGCAGTTTACTCTATGTATATTCGTCGCCATCTCATTCTCAAAGGTATGACCAAGCCCAATAAACTCCACCAAGAGGCGACCAAGTATGTTTCAGCCAAGGCTCAGGCGCGCTTGATTTCCCTTATGTTAGAAGAAGAAGTCCTAACGGAAAAGGAAGAAGAAATCTATAAACGGGGTCGCAATACCAATAGTCATACCAAGGCAAAAAACGCAGATGTTATTACCTATCGTATGTCTACAGGCTTTGAAGCGGTCATGGGTTATCTTCATATGACTGAAAATGTGGAGCGCCTAGAAACCTTGATTTCTTGGTGTATCCAAAAAGTGGAGGGCTAGGAAATGATTGCAAAAGAATTACTAGACTGGTTTCCACAAGCTCAAATCGTAGACCAGCCAATTGATAAGGAAGGTTTTCTTACGCTACCAGTTTCCTCGCAACAGTGGATTTTACTGGAGGAAGTTGGACTAAGTGAACGTGAAAAACAGTTGGTAGCTCTCTTAACCCAGCAGGAACAAACGATCTCGCTCAATCCTTGGTATAGTTATTTGATTGAGGGCAAGGGACAAGCACCGCAAAGTTTTAAAAAGCTACAAGTTGTCTATTGTCACCTTTCCTATTACCAACAGGAAAACCTGACTTCTTGGTTGGATATGATGAGAACCCTCTTTCCTAACTGCGAGACAGTGCTTCAGGTGGGAGCTCAGGATTACCTATTTGTTCTCCAACAGGACAAATACACTTCTGTTCGGTCTATCTTGATGGATACCTTGGAAGCCGTAGAATACGACTTTGGGGTTCGCTTATCCATCATGCTGGGGCAGGTTTGGTCGCAAACAGGAAATCAGAGTTTGACAGATCTCATCAAAGCAGAACGTGACTTGTTTAAAAACTGGTGGCGTCAAGGTCATCAAGGATTCCACACGTTTTCTCAGCTCTACCTTTGGAGTATGGGTGAACAAATGGTGGATCTTGGTTTGATCAAAGATTATCTCCACCAGATGATTTTGGATCAGGATCAAATTCAGGAAATCATTCTCTCCTTATGGGAAAATAGTGCAGTCCTAACTAAAACAGCACAACAGCTCTATCTACACCGCAATTCTCTCCAATACAAGATTGATAAATGGGAAGAGTTGACAGGGCTTCAGTTGAAAGAATTGACAGATTTGACCTTGTGTTATCAGTTGATTTTACCAGATATTATTTAAAGTTTTGTGCAAGTTGCACAGAACTTTTTTATTTTTTTGGTCACCTTGCCATAGAAATGTAAAGCGTTTTCATATATAATAAAACTATCAAAAATTAAAGGAGTTCACCGAAATGGTAGAATTAAATCTTAAAAACATTTACAAAAAATATCCAAACAGCGAACACTACTCAGTTGAAGACTTCAACTTGGACATCAAAGACAAAGAATTTATCGTTTTCGTAGGACCTTCGGGATGTGGTAAATCAACTACTCTCCGTATGATTGCAGGTCTTGAAGACATCACAGAAGGTACTGCATCTATCGATGGCGTTGTTGTCAATGACGTAGCTCCAAAAGACCGTGACATCGCCATGGTATTCCAAAACTACGCTCTTTACCCACACATGACTGTATACGATAACATGGCTTTCGGTTTGAAATTGCGTAAATATAGCAAAGAAGACATCGACAAACGTGTACAAGAAGCAGCAGAAATTCTTGGTTTGAAAGAATTCTTGGATCGTAAACCAGCTGACCTTTCAGGTGGTCAACGTCAACGTGTTGCC
The DNA here is from genome assembly GCF_001814215.1 of Streptococcus sp. HMSC062D07. Classification (NCBI taxonomy): domain Bacteria; kingdom Bacillati; phylum Bacillota; class Bacilli; order Lactobacillales; family Streptococcaceae; genus Streptococcus; species Streptococcus sp. HMSC062D07. Next base: position 129,277 of record NZ_KV815326.1, on the reverse strand, counting down.
ATGGGTCGTGCGATTGTCCGTGATGCAAAAGTGTTCTTGATGGACGAACCTTTGTCAAACTTGGATGCGAAACTTCGTGTATCTATGCGTGCTGAAATCGCTAAAATCCACCGTCGTATCGGAGCTACAACTATCTACGTAACTCACGACCAAACAGAAGCGATGACACTTGCAGACCGTATCGTTATCATGTCAGCTACTAAAAACCCTGCTGGTACTGGTACAATCGGACGTGTTGAACAAATCGGTACTCCTCAAGAAGTTTACAAAAACCCAGTTAACAAATTCGTAGCAGGATTCATCGGAAGCCCAGCTATGAACTTCATCAACGTTAAATTGAACGGTGACCACATCGTTGGTGACGGCTTTAACTTGAAAGTTCCAGAAGGTGCTTTGAAAGTTCTTCGCGATAAAGGTTACGAAGGTAAAGAATTGATCTTCGGTATCCGTCCAGAAGACGTGAACGCAGAACCTGCTTTCCTTGAAACATTCCCAGAATCAGTTGTGAAAGCAACTATCTCTGTATCAGAATTGCTTGGTTCAGAATCTCACCTATACTGCCAAGTTGGTAAAGATGAATTCGTTGCTAAGGTTGACGCACGTGACTACTTGCAAGCTGGTGCAACTGTGGAACTTGGATTTGACTTGAACAAAGCACACTTCTTCGATGTAGAAACTGAAAAAACAGTTTACTAAGATATAAGAAATGATCAAACACTGCTAGAAATTTTCTAGCAGTGTTTTTCTTATAAAGCTCTAGGTTCTTCTAGTTTTCATATTGACCCAAAAGTGTTAAAATGGTAGGAAGAACTGGAGAGTATGCATGCCAAAAGAAGTAATTTATTCAGGCGATGAAGTCGTCGCTTTAACGCAACAATATTTATCGAAAGAAGATGTGGCTTTTGTACACAAGGCCTTGGTTTACGCTGTAGAATGTCATAGTGGGCAGTATCGTAAATCGGGCGAGCCCTACATTATCCACCCTATTCAGGTAGCAGGTATTTTAGCCAAGCTCAAGCTGGACGCTGTCACTGTTGCCTGTGGTTTTTTGCATGACGTGGTAGAAGACACAGATGCTACTTTGGATGACTTAGAGCGTGAGTTTGGACATGATGTTCGAGTGATTGTAGACGGTGTTACCAAACTTGGTAAGGTCGAGTATAAATCTTTTGAGGAGCAATTGGCCGAGAATCACCGCAAGATGCTCATGGCCATGTCTGAGGATATCCGTGTTATCTTGGTAAAACTCTCTGACCGCCTGCACAATATGCGCACTCTCAAGCATCTTCGTAAGGACAAGCAAGAGCGTATTTCTAGAGAAACAATGGAAATCTATGCACCACTTGCTCATCGTTTGGGGATTTCAAGTGTGAAGTGGGAACTGGAAGATCTCTCTTTCCGCTATCTCAATCCAACTGAATTTTACAAGATTAGTCACATGATGAAGGAAAAACGTCAAGAACGTGAAGCCTTGGTCGATGAAGTTGTGACGAAGCTTGAGGAATATTCATCTGAGCGCCACCTTACAGGAAAAATCTATGGCCGTCCAAAGCATATCTACTCTATCTATCGCAAGATGCAGGACAAGAAAAAACGATTTGAGGAAATCTATGACCTGATTGCCATTCGCTGTATCTTAGACACTCAGAGTGATGTTTACGCCATGTTGGGTTACGTTCATGAACTATGGAAACCAATGCCAGGCCGTTTCAAGGATTATATTGCCAATCGTAAGGCCAATGGTTACCAGTCTATCCATACGACTGTTTATGGACCAAAAGGGCCGATTGAGTTCCAGATTCGTACCAAGGAAATGCACGAGGTTGCTGAGTACGGGGTTGCGGCTCACTGGGCCTACAAAAAAGGAATCAAAGGTCAGGTTAATAGCAAGGAATCTGCTATCGGAATGAACTGGATTAAGGAGATGATGGAACTCCAAGACCAGGCGGATGATGCCAAGGAATTTGTAGATACTGTCAAAGAAAACTATCTGGCTGAGGAGATTTATGTCTTTACTCCAGATGGAGCGGTTCGTTCTCTTCCAAAGGATTCAGGTCCGATTGACTTTGCCTATGAGATTCATACCAAGATCGGGGAAAAAGCAACAGGTGCCAAGGTTAATGGCCGGATGGTTCCGTTGACGACTAAGTTAAAAACGGGTGACCAGGTTGAAATTATCACCAATCCAAATTCATTTGGACCAAGCCGTGACTGGCTTAACATGGTTAAGACCAGCAAGGCCCGTAACAAAATTCGTCAGTTCTTTAAAAACCAAGATAAAGAATTGTCTATCAATAAAGGTCGTGAATTGCTGATTAGTCAGCTTCAAGAAAACGGCTATGTGGCTAATAAATTCATGGATAAGCGACACATGGATGAGGTTCTCCAAAAAACCAGCTACAAGACAGAAGAATCTCTCTTTGCTGCCATTGGTTTTGGAGAAATTGGTGCTATCACCGTCTTTAATCGCTTAACTGAAAAAGAACGCCGTGAAGAAGAGCGTGCTAAAGCTAAGGCAGAAGCAGAAGAGCTGGTTAAGGGCGGCGAAGTCAAAGTAGAGAACAAGGACACGCTTAAGGTGAAGCATGAAGGTGGCGTTGTCATCGAGGGAGCCTCTGGTCTCTTGGTACGGATTGCCAAATGTTGTAATCCTGTTCCAGGTGATGATATCGTTGGTTATATTACCAAAGGTCGTGGTGTTGCCATCCATCGTGTGGACTGTATGAACCTTCGTTCACAGGAAAACTACGAGCAACGTCTTCTCGATGTTGAGTGGGAAGACCAATTCTCAAGCAAGGAATATATGGCTCATATCGACATCTATGGACTCAACCGTTCTGGTCTTTTGAATGATATTTTGCAAGTCCTATCCAATACAACTAAGAATATCTCAACGGTTAATGCCCAGCCAACCAAGGATATGAAATTTGCCAATATCCATGTATCCTTTGGAATTTCTAACCTTTCAATGTTGACAACTGTGGTTGATAAGATTAAGAGTGTACCAGAAGTCTATTCAGTTAAACGAACAAATGGCTAAATTTGTTGAAATAGTCAGAAAGGATTTCTATGAAAATTATCGTTCAGCGCGTCAAGGAAGCTCAGGTATCTATTGAAGGGCAGATTCATGGTCAGATCAAACAAGGACTCTTGCTCTTAGTGGGTGTTGGACCTGAGGACCAACAGGAAGATTTGGACTATGCAGTCAGAAAACTCGTCAATATGCGAATCTTTTCAGATACTGAAGGCAAGATGAACCTATCTGTCAAGGATATCCAAGGAGAAATTCTCTCCATCTCACAGTTCACTCTGTTTGCCGATACCAAAAAAGGCAATCGTCCAGCCTTTACAGGCGCCGCTAAACCAGATATGGCTGAGGCCTTCTATCAAGATTTTAATCGAGAACTAGCCAAAGAGGTTCCTGTTGAAACAGGTGTTTTCGGAGCAGATATGCAGGTAGAACTGGTCAATGATGGGCCGGTAACCATTATCCTTGATACAAAAAATAGATAAGAAAAACCAAGCTTGTTAGCTTGGTTTTTTTGTGACGTATTTAGTTCATCTTTTCAACATAGAGCTGTTTGGCGATTTCTAGACTTACCAAGAGTTCTTCATTGTTGTGAATCAAAGTAAAGGTATTAGAGAAATCATCAAACTGTTGAACTTGGAGTTTGTCTCCGATATTGATGGCATGTTTTTCCAGATATTTTAGGAGATCAAAGCTATCGTGAACCCGAGTCAGGAGATAGGTTCCAGCTTCTTTAGTTTCTGATAGTGGTAGGTTGTTGATTTCAACCAAAAGCTCTCCTTTAGCAGGAATGGTACCACCGTGAGGGCAAGTTTTTGGGAAACCTAGCATACTTTCTAATCTCTCTACAAAAAAGTCTGAAACGGTATGTTCTAATACTTCAGCTTCCTCATGAATTTGGTCACTGGTATAGTCTAGATGGTGGACCAGAAAAACCTCAATCAGACGATGTTTACGATAAAGTTCTGATACAAGTGTTAGCCCAATATTGGTTAGCAAGTATCCTTTTTTCTTATCTTTTAAGATGAGATTTTCAGACTGCATGCGCTTAATCATTTCAGTTACAGCTGGAGGAGATACCTGCATCCGAGCAGCAATTTCCTTATTGGTAATCTTAGGAACATCCATGCCAATCTCATAAATACATTTTAAGTAGTCTTCTTTATTTGGTGTCATTCGCATTTCCTTGTTTATTATCTCCATCTAGTATACCAAAAAAGAGGCTGGGACAAAAGTCTTAGCCTCTCAATTGTCTTTGGATTGTCGAGCAAAACGCAGTGGTTGAGTGGACTCTACTACGCTGATTTCATCAGCTTTTACAGCCCTACTCAACTGTGCGGAGGTGGGACGACGAAATCGAATTCTAACGAATTACCGATTTCTGTCCCACTCTCTATTGCTACAAGAGCTGGACTTAGTTGAGTTCTTTTGCAGCTGCAATAGCGGCTTCAAAGTCTGGCTCGCTGTTGATATTGTCTACGTATTCGACGTAGCGGATGGTATTATCGGCATCGAGAACAAAAACTGCGCGTGCAAGCAGATGCCATTCATTGATTAAGAGGGCGTAATCGCGTCCAAAGGAGTGGTCGAAGTAGTCTGAAAGCATGATGGCATTCTCAATTCCTTCAGCACCACACCAACGTTTTTGAGCGAAGGGGAGGTCCATAGATACCGTTAGGACAACAGTGTTGTCTAAGCTAGCCAATTCTTGGTTAAAGCGACGAGTCTGTAGCGAGCAGATGCCTGTATCGATAGAAGGGATGACACTCAAAATCTTTTTCTTGCCTTCAAAGTCAGCCAGTGTTTTTTTAGAGAGGTCAGTCGTTGTGAGAGAGAAATCAAGTGCTTTGTCTCCTACTTGTAGTTGTTTTCCTGTAAACGTAACAGGGTTTCCGAGGAATGTAGTCATAAGCTACTCCAATCTTTTTTCTTTCATTTTACATTAAACGTTCAGACTTTTCCAATAGTTTGACCGAAAATTGATTAGACAAAAAACGCCAATACAAGGAGAATAACGTTTTTTAAATGTTTATTTTGCCAATCCTTCAGCAATCTTTTCAAGGTTGTATTTCATCATGTTGTAGTAGCTGTCGCCTTCTTTACCTTCTTCAGCGATTGAGTCCGTAAAGATTTGAGCATAGATTGGGATGTTTGTGTCTTGTGAAACAGTCTTCATTGGACGATCATCGACACTGGATTCAACAAATAGTGATGGAACTTTCATTTGGCGAAGTTTTTCAACCAAAGTCTTGATTTGGTCAGGTGTTCCTTCTTCTTCAGTATTGATTTCCCAGATGTAAGCACTTGGGACACCGTAAGCTTTAGAGAAGTATTTGAAGCATCCTTCGCTGGTTACGATGAGTTTCTTGTCCGCATCAATAGCGTTAAATTTCTCTTTGGCTTCCTTGTCAAGCTTGTCTAGTTTTTCAGTGTATTCTTTGAGATTCTTTTCGTAGAATTCCTTGTTGCTAGGGTCTTTGGCGATGAGTTGCTTAGCAATATTTTGAGCATAGATGATCCCATTTTCAAGATTGAGCCAAGCGTGTGGGTCTTCTTTCCCTTTTTCATTTTCCCCTTCTAGGTAGATGACATCAACGCCTTCACTAACTGCAAAGTAGTCTTTGTTTTCAGTTTTCTTAGCATTCTCAACTAATTTTGTAAACCAGGCATTTCCACCTGTTTCAAGGTTGATACCGTTGTAAAAGATTAAGTCGGCTTGCGAAGTTTTCTTGACGTCTTCTGGTAGTGGCTCGTACTCGTGTGGATCTTGTCCTACAGGCACGATACTATGAAGATCAATCTTGTCTCCTGCGATATTTTTAGTAATATCAGCGATGATAGAGTTAGTTGCTACAACCTTTAGTTTTTGGTTTGTAGATGCTGTGTCTTTTTTTCCGCTAGCACAGGCAGCTAATCCAATGATAGCAAGAAAAAGAACAAGCAATGTACCTAATTTTTTCATTATATTCCTCCAGAGGGGCTCCCTCATTATTGTTTGATTTTTTTATTTTTCAGCTTCAGATAACGTTGTTTTGGTGCGATAAAGAAACTGATGAGAAAGAAACTTGCAGATGTCAGCACGATACTTGAACCTGCAGCCAGGTTAAAGCTATAACCGATAAAAAGTCCCAAGACAGAAGCTAGAGCTCCCAAGCCTGATGAAAGAAAAATCATGGTCTTTAGACTATTGGCGTAAAGATAAGCTGTCGCGGCTGGAGTAATCAGCATGGCTACGATAAGGATGGTTCCGACACTTTGCATAGCAGTCACTGACACCAAAGTCAAGAGTATCATGAGTAGATAGTGGTAGAAATTAACTGGCATGCCCATAGCTTTGGCTAGGAGTTCATCAAAGGATGTAATCAAGAGTTGCTTGAAGAAAATCCCGATAATCAATAGAATGAGAGCTCCCATACCGATGGTAATATACATGTCTATGTCTTGCACAGCTAAGATATTCCCAAAGAGAATATGGAAGAGGTCAGTCGAGCTTTTAGCCACACTAATCAAGATAATGCCCAGAGCCAATAAAGATGAAAAGGTAATCCCAATGGCAGTGTCACTCTTGATAATAGAGTTCCCCTTGATGTAGGTGATGATGACAGAGGCAAGCAGTCCAAAGATGATAGCACCAATAAAGAAGTCAATTCCTAAAATAAAAGAAAGAGCTACACCAGGTAAGACAGCGTGCGAGATAGCATCTCCCATAAGGGACATACCACGGAGAATGATAAAGCATCCGACCGCTCCAGCAACAATACCAATCACAACAGCTGTAATCAAGGCATTTTGGAGAAAGTGGAAGTTCTGCAATCCATCTATAAATTCTGCAATCATAGGTCACCTCCATTGAAAAAGAGTCGGTCACCATAAGCTTGTTTGAGATTGGCTTGGGTGAAGGTCTCCTTTGTTGGACCAAAGGCAATTAGCTCCTTGTTGAGAAGGAGTACCTGGTCAAAATAATGGGCAACCTTGCCGAGGTCATGGTGAACGATAAGGACAGTCTTGCCAGCTTTTTTAAGTTCTCTCAGCGTGTTCATGATGATCTCTTCACTGACAGAGTCAATCCCCACAAAGGGCTCGTCTAAGAGAATATAATCAGCATCTTGAACTAGACAACGGGCAATCAAGACACGCTGGAATTGGCCACCAGAGAGTTGACTAATCTGACGATCTGCGTAGTCAGAAAGTCCAACAATTTCTAGTGCTTCAGCCACCTTTTGCCAGTGGTTTGCTTTTAAAGTGTGAAAGAGTGGAATGGATGGATAGAGTCCCAGAGAGACACATTCTTTTACCTTGATAGGGAAGTTGTAGTCGATATGAATTTTTTGCTCGACATAGGCAACTTTCTTAAGAGATTTTTTCATTTCTTTATCTTCGATAAAAGCATGTCCTTCATGTGGGATAATGCCCAGCATACCTTTTAATAATGTTGATTTCCCGGCGCCGTTTGGACCAATAATTCCGGTAATCGTTGGTCCTTGGAGCACTAGTGAAATATCCTTAAGTGCCAACGTTTCTTTGTAGGAGACACTGAGGTTTTCGATACGTATCATACAATTGTATTCCTCCTAATTTTTAATATACCTTAATTTTATTTTTAAGTCAAGTTAATTTTGGTAAAAATTTAAAATATTAATGATGAAATCAAATAGGAGGAGACGGCATTTTTAATTGCATTCCCTAGGGATTTTTGCTAAGCTAAGAATAAGTGAAAATAGGAAAGCGAGAACAAGATGACACGTTATCAAGATGATTTTTATGATGCCATAAATGGTGAGTGGGAAAAGACTGCTGTTATTCCAGCAGATAAATCGAGAACAGGTGGTTTTATCGACCTTGACGAAGAAATTGAAGAGTTGATGCTAACGACGACAGACAAGTGGTTGGCAGGAGAAGATGTGCCAGAAGATGCCATCTTAGCAAATTTTGTCAAGTACCATAGTATGGTCAGAGATTTCGATAAGCGAGAAGCTGATGGAATTGAGCCAGTTCTTCCTTTATTGAAGGAATACCAGAATTTAGAAAGTTTTGCAGATTTCGCAAGTAAACTAGCAGCATTTGAATTAGCTGGTAAACCAAACTTCCTTCCATTTGGAGTATCACCAGACTTTATGGATGCTAGAACCAATGTTCTCTGGGCTAGTGCTCCAGGAACTATCTTGCCTGATACAACCTACTATGCGGAAGACCATCCTCAGCGTGAGGAATTATTGAACCTTTGGAAAGAAAGTACTTCTAATCTCCTCAAAGCCTATAACTTCTCAGATGAAGAAATCGAAGATCTGCTAGAGAAACGATTGGAATTGGATCGTCGCATCGCAGCTGTCGTCCTTTCAAACGAAGAGAGTTCAGAATACGCCAAACTTTACCATCCGTATTCTTATGAAGATTTCAAAAAGTTTGCGCCTGCCCTTCCATTGGATGACTTTTTCCAAGCGATTCTTGGTCAAGTTCCTGATAAGGTCATTGTAGATGAAGAACGTTTCTGGCAAGCAGCAGAGCAATTCTATAGTGAAGAAGCTTGGCCTTTACTCAAGGCAAGCTTGATCTTGAGTGTGGTCAATCTTTCAACTAGTTATTTGACAGATGAGATTCGTATCTTGTCAGGTGCCTACGGCCGAGCTCTTTCAGGAGTTCCAGAAGCTCAAGACAAACGCAAGGCAGCTTACCATTTAGCTCAAGGACCATTCAAACAAGCCCTGGGTCTTTGGTATGCCCACGAAAAATTCTCTCTAGAAGCCAAGGCAGACGTAGAGAAAAAAGTAGCGACCATGATTGATGTTTATAAGGAACGTTTGGCTAAAAATGACTGGCTGACTCCTGAAACTCGAGAAAAAGCCATCGTCAAACTCAATGTCATCAAGCCTTATATCGGTTATCCAGAAGAACTGCCAGCTCGCTATAAGGACAAGGTAGTGGATGAATCTGCTAGCCTCTTTGAGAATGCCCTAGCCTTTGCGCGTGTGGAAATCAAGCACAGTTGGAGCAAGTGGAATCAGCCGGTTGATTACAAGGAGTGGGGAATGCCTGCTCATATGGTCAATGCCTACTACAATCCACAAAAGAACTTGATTGTCTTCCCAGCTGCTATCTTACAGGCTCCATTCTATGACTTGCATCAGTCATCTTCTGCCAACTATGGTGGTATTGGTGCGGTTATTGCCCATGAAATTTCTCACGCCTTTGATACTAATGGAGCTTCCTTTGATGAAAATGGTAGCCTCAAGGACTGGTGGACAGAGAGCGATTATGCAGCCTTTAAAGAAAAAACACAGAAGGTTATCGACCAGTTTGATGGCCAAGAATCTTACGGTGCAAAAATCAATGGGAAATTAACTGTATCCGAAAACGTTGCCGACCTTGGAGGAATAGCTGCTGCCCTTGAAGCAGCTAAGAGAGAACCAGACTTTTCAGCTGAAGAATTCTTTAACAACTTTGCTCGTATCTGGCGTATGAAAGGCCGCCCAGAGTTGATGAAACTCATGGCTAGCGTTGATGTGCACGCCCCAGCTAAACTTCGTGTCAATGTCCAAGTGCCAAACTTTGATGACTTCTTTACAACCTATGATGTCAAAGAAGGTGACGGCATGTGGCGTTCACCAGAAGACCGTGTGATTATTTGGTAATCAAAAAACCAAGGATGATTGTCCTTGGTTTTTATGTTTTAGAAAAATGGATTGAAAGTTTTTTCGTGAGCGATGGTCGTAGCCGGACCATGTCCTGGATAGACATCGTAGTTTGGAAGGGTGAAGAGCTGGGTTTGGACACTATGAAGGAGTTGTTCCATACTACCAGTTGGCAAATCTGTTCGACCAATGGTTTCTCGAAAAAGGGCATCTCCCGTTAAGACCAAGTGTCCATCTGGGAAAACCAATGAAACTCCACCGATAGAGTGGCCTGGCGTTGGTAAGACCGTGAAGCGGAATTCTTCAATCTGGTATTCTTCATGAAAGACATAAGTGTGTTCAGCTGGTTTGCAGATGACATCTGCCATATCGTCATGTCGAGGGAGACCTGAAAGGTTGTCAACAGGAGTATAGAGCCAAGAAGCTTCACTTTCTGCCACATAGACTGGAGGATTTCCATAAGTATCTCTGACCAAGTCAAGACTCATAATATGGTCGTAGTGAGTGTGGGTCAGAAGAATGGCACAGACCGGTTTGTTGATGGTTTCGATAGTCTTGCGAATGGCCTCCCAGTTGCTACCAGGATCGACTACAATCAGGTGTTGCTCCCCTTCAAGATAATAAGTATTTTCATAGGCAACAGGATTCACAGTTTTATGGATTTTCATAGGATTTCCTCTTTCATAGATTTACATTTTCTAGTATAACACAGAAGAATAAAATAAGGAATCAACAAGAAAGTCCCTCCATAAAGGAAGGGACTTTTAACTTTTTAAAAATGATTTTTCCAGGCTTGGAAGCGTGCATCCAGTAGGAGTTGTGTCAGGTTTTTTAAGATTTCGACTTGCTCGGGCTCCAGTGTCTGGGCTTGAGAAACAAGTTGTCGAACATGGTCAATAGCATTTTTAGAAGACAGTTCATTAATAGAGCTAATTCCAGACTCTAGGATGGTACCAAAGAAGAGATCGAAGTAGAGCTCCAATTCCTCATCGGGCACACTGTCCACCCATTCCTTAAGAGTGTCTTTGATTTGGAGACTTTCGCTACTGATGGACTCTAGTTGGACAAAGTGGTGTCCTTCAGTTTGCCAGCTGAAAGTATTGTGTTGGGCGATACCGCCTAGGGCTAGACTTCGCACGACAATAGGAGTATCAGGCACTTCAAGCATCATTCCAATAACAGACCCCTGGGGTACATAACGGTGAATTTTAGGGATAATGTCTTGGTAGCCAGTGGTTTCAGTCAGATGAGCCTGCAAACCAGGGGCATCGTAGGTATAAATCGCAGATATCTTTTCCTGCAATTCAGGTTGGATTTGACTAGCAGCATAGATGGCTAGATTCCCACCTTTAGAATGTCCAGCAAGCATGACTTTTTGTTTTGGATGTTGGGTAAAGAAATCCTCTAGGTATTCAAGAGCGTGCCTTTGGGCAGGGATTTCCTTCATGTAAGTCATATGGAAATCTTCCTTCCAGCCAATAATACTGTCGTCTGTGCCACGAAAGACAATGAGATAAGTATCTAGGTTCAGACGATAGGTCATAGCAGCGAACTGCTTTTGAAGTTCTGTGTCGACCTCGTTGACAAAATTAGAAAGTTTGCTATTTTTAAAACGTTTGTGTTGGGATAACTGATCGAGGAGCTGAAGTCGTTCTTTATTGGTCAACATGGTACTTTCTCGAGGGACACGTGTTGCAACATCGCTTAAACGATTGACAGGCTGGTCCAATAGATTATCAAAAGAAAGATAGGTCAGCTCTGTCAAGGCAAGTATATCTAGTTCATTTAAGGGAATTCATAAAAAGAATCGTATTGAACGTCAGTTAGGTAGTCAAAAATATTGGCCATGAGAATTCCTTTCTTAACTTTTATCATATCAGATTTACATCAATTTCGCTAGTAGTGAGAAGAATTTTGCTATAATATAGAAAAAGGAGGAGCAGATGCACAAGATTTTACTAGTAGAAGATGATCCAGTTATTCGTCAGCAAGTTGGGAAAATGCTCTCCGAATGGGGTTTTGAAGTAGTTATGGTAGAAGACTTTATGGAAGTTCTGACACTATTTGTTCAATCTCAACCTCATCTGGTTCTCATGGATATCGGCTTGCCTCTCTTTAATGGTTATCACTGGTGCCAGGAGATTCGCAAGATTTCCAAAGTTCCTATTATGTTTCTGTCATCAAGAGACCAGGCTATGGACATCGTTATGGCTATTAATATGGGGGCAGATGATTTTGTGACCAAGCCTTTTGACCAGCAGGTACTGTTAGCTAAGGTACAGGGGTTGTTGCGTCGTTCCTATGAGTTTGGAAGGGATGAAAGTCTCCTAGAGTATGCTGGAGTTATTCTCAATACCAAGTCTATGGATGTGCATGTCAATGGAAAACCTATCAGTTTAACAAAGAATGAATTTCAGATTTTGCGGGTTTTATTTGAACATGCGGGAAATATCGTAGCGCGTGATGATTTGATGCGGGAACTCTGGAATAGCGACTTTTTTATCGACGACAATACCTTGTCTGTTAATGTCGCTCGTTTGCGTAAGAAATTGGAGGAAGAAGGTTTGATTGGTTTTATCGAAACTAAGAAAGGGATAGGGTACGGATTGAAACATGCTTGAACTTAAAAGTTTTTTTCTAGCTTATATCCGTTCGCGTAGCCGTTTTTTTGCTTTTATTCTGTTATTGACGGGTCTCATCTTTCTTTTTGATGTCCTATTTGTTAGTCAAGTGCCCTACTTTAACTATTTCTTCTTTCTATCTACATTTTTGACATTTTTGTTTTTGGTATATGATTTCTTGATAGAATTGCAACGTTATCGTAAGGAATTGCTCTATGGCGAAAGAAAAGCTAAGTCACCAATGGAAGTCCTTCTAACTGAAAAATTAGAGAAAAGTGAATCTGAACTCTATCAAAAGAAATCAGATGCTGAAAACCGCTATAATGATTTGGTGGACTACTATACTCTCTGGGTGCATCAGATAAAAACACCAATTGCAGCCAGTAAACTCCTTGTAAGTGAGGTGGCAGATCGCCAACTGAAACAACAGTTGGAGCAGGAAATTTTTAAGATTGATTCCTATACCAATCTCGTACTCCAATATCTACGCTTAGAAAGCTTCCATGATGATTTGGTGTTGAAGAAAGAAAATATAGAAGATTTGGTCAAGGAAGTCATTCGCAAATATGCCCTTTTCTTTATCCAGAAAGGTCTAAGTATTAATCTGCATGACTTAGACAGGAGCATTGTGACGGATAAAAAATGGCTGTTGGTAGTTATTGAACAAATCCTTTCAAATAGCCTCAAGTACACAAATGTAGGTGGAATTGAAATCTACATGGAAGGTCAGGAACTTTGCATTAAAGATACTGGGATTGGTATCAAAAATAGTGATCGGTTGCGAGTCTTTGAACGTGGATTTTCAGGATATAATGGTCGAATGACCCAGCAGTCATCTGGACTTGGGCTCTATCTAACCCAGAAAATCAGCCAAGAATTAGGACATCAAATTCAAATAGAATCCGAGCTTGGGCAAGGAACAACTGTGAGGATTAAGTTCTCTGAAGTGAATTTACTGATTGAATGAAAAGAATTGTGAAGAGCTTGGAAGAAACCTTTCAAGCTCTTCTTTAGACCTTGATATGGTGAGAAAAACGGCTTCAATTAGATAAAAAATGTAATCTTACAAAAATGTAAGATTAAAGGCCTCTTTTGTAAGGTTATGTTATGGCAAGCCATCTTTTTTTGGAGTAAACTTAGAGCATAAAGAAAAAGGAGAGAAACCATGAAAACAATTTTACAAAAGAAACAAACAAGTAAGCCGAGTCCAAAGGATATCGAGCGAGTTCAGCTTGGCATCGAAATGATGCAAGCTCAGTTTCAATTAATGGGATATTAAAAAGGAGAAGTTAAAATGACACTATTAGATGTAAAACACGTTCAAAAGATTTATAAAACTCGCTTTCAAGGCAACCAAGTAGAAGCCCTGAAAGATATTCACTTTACCGTTGAAAAAGGCGACTACGTCGCTATCATGGGTGAGTCTGGATCTGGTAAATCGACCCTACTCAATATTCTTGCTATGCTTGACAAGCCAACGCGTGGGCAGGTCTTCCTAAACGGAACTGATACAGCTACCATTAAAAATTCTGAAGCATCAAGCTTCCGTCGGGAAAAGTTAGGCTTTGTCTTCCAAGACTTCAATTTGTTAGATACGCTTTCTGTTAAAGACAATATCTTACTCCCTTTGGTATTGTCTAGAAAGCCTATTACAGAAATGATGAAAAAATTGGTTGTGACGGCCGAAAATCTTGGCATCAATCAATTGCAGGAGAAGTACCCTTATGAAATCTCTGGAGGGCAAAAACAACGGGTTGCAGTTGCACGGGCTATCATCACAGAACCAGAAATTCTTCTTGCGGACGAGCCAACAGGAGCCCTAGACTCTAAGTCATCTGCAGCACTACTAGATGTCTTCGATGAGATTAACGAGCGAGGGCAAACCATTCTCATGGTGACCCACTCAACAGCAGCTGCTAGCCGTGCAAAACGTGTTCTTTTCATCAAGGACGGCATTCTCTACAATCAAATCTACCGTGGTGAAAAGACTGAACGTCAGATGTTCCAAGAAATTTCTGATACCTTGACTGTTATGGCAAGTGAGGTGAACTAGTATGTTTCGACTAACCAATAAGTTGGCCATCTCCAACTTAATCAAAAACCGCAAACTCTATTACCCTTTTGCACTAGCAGTTCTCCTTGCAGTTACTATCAGCTATCTATTTTATTCATTAACTTTTAATCCTAAAATGGTAGAAATGCGGGGTGGATCTTCTATTCAATTTACCCTTCAACTAGGTCTGATCGTAGTGACACTTGCATCTGCCATTATCGTACTTTATGCCAATAGTTTTGTCATGAAAAATCGTTCCAAAGAACTGGGTATATATGGCATGTTGGGACTAGAAAAGCGTCATTTGATTAGCATGACCTTTAAGGAACTCTTGATATTTGGGCTTGTAACAGTCACTGCTGGGATTGGGATTGGTGCCCTCTTTGACAATCTGATTTTCGCTTTATTGCTCAAACTTTCAAAGATGAAAGTGGAGTTAGTAGCCACATTCCAATGGTCCGTAGTCCTTTCCATCCTTCTGGTATTTGGTCTTATCTTTTTAGTCATTGTCTTCCTAAATGCTATCCGCATTATCCGTATGGATGCTCTCCAACTATCTCGTGAGAAAGCAAAAGGTGAGAAGAAGGGCCGTTTCCTAGTGTTTCAGACAATCTTGGGACTACTCTCTTTAGGTAGTGGCTATTATCTAGCTCAAAGCGTAACAAATGCTCTATTAGCTATTTCTACCTTCTTTTTAGCTGTAATACTGGTCATTTTAGGAACCTATCTCTTGTTCAATGCTGGGATTACAGTTTTCTTGAAAATGCTCAAGAAAAACAAGAAATATTACTACAAACCTAACAATCTCATCTCTGTTTCTAACCTCATTTTCCGTATGAAGAAAAATGCGGTTGGTTTAGCGACTATCGCCATCCTTTCCACCATGGTTTTGGTCACCATGTCGGCAGCAACCAGTATCTACAATGGTTCTGAAAATATTAAAAAACTCCTGTATCCTCACGATATGTCAATTTCAGGACAAAATGTAGAAGTTGAGGATTTAGACCAACTTTTAACTCAGTATGCCAAGGAAAAGAACCTAACAATCAGCACTAAGGATGTTCTTAGCTATGCAAGTTTCGGCCTTTCTAGTCAAGATGGTACCAAATTAACCACTTTTGAAAAAGGTCAAAATAGTGTTATGCCTAAGACAGTTTTCCTAGTTTTTGATCAAAAAGACTATGAAAAAATGACTGGACAAAAGCTGAACCTTACGAATAATGAGGTGGGACTATTCGCTAAGAACGATGGCCTTAAAGGTCAAAAAGCATTCAGTCTTAACAATCATAACTATACGATCAAGCAAGAAATTCAGCAAGATTTTCTCAGAGACCATGTTGCTAACCAGTATGTACTTTTGATCTCAGATTATAACTACCTTGTTGTCTCAAATTTGCAGGACTTTTTAGATAAATACCAGGATTCTGCGATCTACACTCAGCTATATGGTGGAATGGATGTGACGGCAAGTAAAGAGGAACAACTCAAACTTGCAGATGATTTTGAAAACTACTCTGATAAATTCAGTCACAATCTCAAGAACGAGAATGGTATGGTTTACGGTGCAAACATTGCGAGTGAGTCAACTGTCGAAATGAACGCTCTCTTTGGTGGAGTCCTCTTTATCGGTATTTTTCTCTCTATCATCTTTATGGTAGGTACTGTACTCGTTATCTACTATAAACAAATTTCAGAAGGTTATGAAGACCGTGAACGCTTTGTCATCCTGCAAAAGGTTGGTTTGGATCAAAAACAAATCAAGCAAACCATTAATAAACAAGTCTTGACTGTTTTCTTCCTACCTCTGGCCTTTGCCTTTCTTCATCTGGCTTTTGCCTATCACATGTTGAGCCTGATTCTCAAGGTCGTTGGTGTTGTTGATTCATCCATGATGTTAAGTGTAACACTTTCTATTTGTGGTATCTTTGCTTTAGTCTATGTTCTAATCTTTATGATTACTTCAAGAAGTTATCGTAGAATTGTTCAAATGTAAAAACAGAAACATCAAAAAAGAGAGTGGGACAGAAATCGTTAATTCGTTAGAATTCGATTTCGTCGTCCCACCT
>NZ_KV815326.1:0-112780 GCF_001814215.1 Streptococcus sp. HMSC062D07 | reverse complement strand
TGAGAGGCTAGGACTTTTGTCCCAGCCTCTTTTTAGTAGCTGGGATTTTGTACCAGGTTGTATCTCTTATTTCTCAACACGTGATTTGTTGGCGATATCAACTAAGATTGCTGCTACAAACTCATCATGTTTAAACATTAAAACGTTATCTTCTTTCAGAGGAGATATAGTTTTTCTTCTTCAACGGATAAGGATACAAAAATTTCTTCCTTTCTCTATCTTTTAAATGAATTGATTTCTTCAGAGAAAGACTGTAAAATTTTTGATATAATATCAAGGATGGATTGATGGATAAAAAGATAATGTTCAAAAGAATTACAGCTAAGAATTAAAAATATGTCAGATTGGACAAAAGTCTCTCTACCATCATCCATGCAGAAACAAGATTATATGAAATAAAAGGAGTAACCAATGACCGGAAACTATTCAACACGTGAATTCCGCGAGAAACTATATGATGACCTTCATGTTCGATTAAGAGATACACTGATTTTGATGTGTTCGATTTTTATTGCCTCTATAGGTCTAAATATGAATTCAACAGCTGTCATTATTGGAGCCATGCTGATTTCCCCTCTTATGACACCGATTGTTGGACTGGGATTCGGTTTAGCTATTTTTGATACGCGTTTAATCAAGCAATCTCTAGAGGTTTTATTTACTCAAGTATTGGTCAGTTTGCTTGTCTCGACTCTGTATTTCTGGATTTCTCCCTTATCTTATGCAAGTAGCGAGTTGATTGCACGAACCTCTCCAACCATTTGGGATGTTCTCATTGCTATTGCTGGTGGGATAGCAGGTTTCATTGGTTCAAGGAAAAAAGAAGCAAACAATATCGTACCAGGAGTAGCCATCGCAACAGCTCTGATGCCACCTATCTGCACTGCAGGATATGGTTTAGCTAATGGAAATGTACGATTTTTATTTGGGGCTCTTTATCTTTTCTTAATCAACTGTGTCTTTATCATGCTAATCAACATTGTTGGAACAAGAATTTTTATGAGAAAATCTCCCTTAAGTTCATTTAATGAGCTAAACATTAAAATGAAAATTGGGTTGATATCCTTGATTGTATTATTGGTCCTTCCAGCCAGCTATTCAGCAGTCACTCTGACGATGGATCAAGCGCGAAAAGAAGGGATCAAACAGTTTGTAGAAAATGAGTTCGCCAATCATACGGTCATTAATCAAGTCTACAAGTCAAGTAATAATGAATTGGTCTTGACGGTTGTTGGAGATCCGATTTCAGAAGAAGAATTAGAAACCATTCGCCAAAAGCAGGACTCTTACGGTATTCAATCTGTTCAATTGAAAGTCAAGCAATTCCATAATTCAGCAAAATTAGATAGTGAGACGATTAAGGAATTTTACGAAAACATTGACAAGTATATCGATCAAAAACTCTCTGAAAAAGATTCACAAGATGACATCGTAAAAGAAATTGAGGCAGACAAGGACTAAGGATAGTCAACTTATCTAACTCATGGAAGCAAATCTTGGGAGGATATCCTATATCCAAAAGTTAATGGATAGAAAGGATTGTTGATGAGAATACTATTTGTAGTGGTTTGATCAATCACTACTAACTCAGGTGAAACAAAATATAAAAAGCAACAACTCAAATAGTTGTTGCTTTTTTTGCTGAAAAATGTTTCTCAGACTGTGATCGTTTTATTTCTCAACACGAGATTTGTTGGCGATATCAGCTAGGATAGCTGCTACAAACTCATCTACTGACACAGTGTTCGTTTCTTTTTGTCCATAACGACGAACATTGACAGTTCCGTCTTCCATTTCCTTGTCACCAACGATCAATTGGTAAGGAATCTTGCTAGTTTGTGATGCACGGATCTTGAATTGCATTTTTTCATTACGTTCATCCACATCAGCACGGACACCACGGTCACGGAGTTTCTTCGCTACTTCCCAAGCGTAGTCTACGTGTTTTTCGTTAGAAACTGGGATAAGGGTTACTTGGTGAGGTGCAAGCCATGTTGGGAAGGCACCCTTGTAGTTCTCAATCAAGATCGCTGTGAAGCGTTCCATAGTTGAGATAACCCCACGGTGGATCATAACTGGACGGTGTTCTTCACCATCAGCTCCGATGTATTTAAGGTCGAAGCGTTCTGGAAGCAAGAAGTCAAGCTGGATCGTAGAAAGGGTTTCTTCTTTTCCAAGGGCAGTCTTAACCTGGATATCCAATTTTGGACCGTAGAAGGCAGCTTCACCTTCAGCTTCAAAGTAATCAACACCCATCTCATCAAGGGCAGCACGAAGCATGGTTTGGGCATTTTCCCACATTTCATCGTTATCAAAGTACTTGTGAGTATCTTGAGGGTCACGAAGAGAGAGGCGGAAACGGTATTCATTCAAGTTGAAGTCTTCATAAACATCGATAATCAACTGAAGAGCACGTTGGAATTCTTCTTGGATTTGTTCTGGAGTCACAAAGAGGTGACCGTCGTTGAGAGACATTTCACGCACACGTTGAAGACCAGTAAGGGCACCAGATTTTTCATAGCGGTGCATCATCCCGATTTCAGCAATACGGATTGGCAATTCACGGTATGAGTGAACATGGTGTTTAAAGACTTGGATGTGGTGTGGACAGTTCATTGGGCGAAGGACGAATTCTTCACCGTCCCCCATGTCCATAGTTGGGAACATGTCCTCTTGGTAGTGGTCCCAGTGACCAGAAGTCTTATAAAGCTCTACAGAAGCAAGCGGTGGAGTGTAGACGTGTTGGTAGCCTGAAGCCAACTCTTTGTCTACGATGTAGCGTTCTAACTCACGACGGATAGTCGCCCCATTTGGCAACCAGAATGGAAGCCCTTGACCAACCTCTTGAGAAATCATAAAGAGATCAAGCTCTTTACCAAGTTTACGGTGGTCACGTTCTTTGGCCTCTTCACGCATTTGAAGGTAGTTTTTCAAGTCTTTCTTGTCGAACCAAGCTGTACCATAGATACGTTGCATCATGGCGTTGTCGCTATTTCCACGCCAGTAAGCACCAGCTACATGGAGAAGGTGGAAGATTTGGATACGGCCTGTTGATGGGACGTGTGGGCCACGGCAGAGGTCCACGTATTCACCCTGACGGTAGATGGTCAAGCCACCCTCGTCTTCTGAGTGCTCTTCGATCAATTCCAATTTATATGGGTCGTTCTTGAAGATTTCACGCGCCTCGTCTTTGGTCACTTCTTCGCGAATAGATGGGAAGTTTTCTTTAACGATTTTTTGCATTTCTTCTTCGATACGAGGAAGATCCTCGTTAGAGATTTGACCAGCTTGGTTATCAGTATCGTAGTAGAAACCATCTTCGATAGCTGGACCAACACCCAAGTGAATGTCTGGGAAGAGACGACGAGCGGCTTGAGCGAACAAGTGGGCTGCTGAGTGACGCAAGATATCCAATGCATCTTCGTGATCAGGTGTCACGATTTCGATGCTTCCATCTTCAGTGATCGCACGAGTAGTGTCGATGAGTTTGCCGTTAAATTTACCAGCAAGAGCTTTTTTAGCTAGAGAATTGCTGATGGATTGGGCAATTTCAAAAGTTGTAACGCCAGATTCGAATTCACGAACAGCGCCATCTGGGAAAGTAATTTTGATCATGGTTTTCTCCTTAAAAATTTATCGTATTTTAAAATAGAGGTTTGAAGAAATAAAGATGGGTTAGTTATAAAGAACAATTATATTTGTTTATCTAACTGAATGATACTTTAACAATTTCATCCTATAAATAAAACAAACTGTTGAAATAAGTAAATAACTTACCAAGGAAAGAATTAAAGACATATATTGTTCATCAGTCATCTCGCCAGTCATATATATCATAATTGGATAGCTTCTGAGAGCATTGAACAAGTAAATACCAGTAGTAAGACTTAAAAGATATCCTGTTATAACGAGTTTTTTGTTGTTGAAAAACATTAAGATACCGAGAAAAGGAGCAAGAAATGGTATAAGAGGAACAAATGCAAAAAATGAAAAGACAACAATGTACTCCAAGCCCCATAGACTGAGAGTTTTCATTAGCCACACATAAACTATAAGGAAGGTACAGAAAATTACCCAGGGCAATGCTTTCTTCATAACAACCTCCATATTCAATTTATGTTTATATTCTATCCTAAGCCAGTAATAATAGTTCTCCAAACAAAAAAGCGACATCCTCAAAAGGACGTCGCAACGTGGTTCCACCTTCATTTATGTTCCTCAAAAAAGAGGGACACCTCTGATTGGCTCTAACGTGGCCACCGTTTTATGTTTGCATAAAAGTCAGTAGAGTAGTATCAGTTTAGGCTTCCTATGCGTTCTCAGCAACCACGCACTCTCTGGTAGAAAGGGGCTAAGTGACTTGTCTCTATGCATTATTATAGCATGATTGTGAGATTTTTCAAGGATTTTGTGAAAGTTTTTTCCTTTTCAGTTTTTGCACTAGATTCTTAATAGCTACACCGACAGCCATACCCGCGAGGGCAAAGATTTCATAGGCTAGGAAGTAGAGAAGGATAAATTCTCCGAAAGTAATGATGGTAAAGCAAAAGAGCAAGCCAACTCCAATTAACCACCAAACTGAGAACTTGAAACGATAAGAGTAGAATAGTGATACTATGAAAGTCACCAGTGGAGAGAAGATAATAACGTTTCCGATGGTGAGCTCCTTCAAGATATAGTTTTTAGTAATAGTCCATAATAACAGCTCATAAAGTGGCCAATAAAAGAAAAATATGACCAGATAGTAGGGGAGATATTGCGAGAATTTACGCATGGTAATCACCTCTCTTTTCAAGATGTCAACTTAGATATCCTTCCTATAACTATTATAGCACTTTTGCGGTAAGAATAGTAAATCAGTTGACAAAGAACTTAGTTCTTGGTAGAATAAGAAATGTCGTAAAGACAAATAACTTCTTCTTGGTTACAGGCATGCCAACCTGTCACTCGGATGAAGCCAAATAAAAAGGAGAAACATCATGGCAATCTCAAAAGAGAAAAAAAATGAAATCATTGCACAATATGCACGTCACGAAGGTGATACAGGTTCAGTAGAGGTTCAAGTTGCTGTCCTTACTTGGGAAATCAACCACCTTAACGAACACATCAAACAACACAAAAAAGACCACGCTACTTACCGTGGATTGATGAAGAAAATCGGTCGCCGTCGTAACTTGCTTGCATACTTGCGTAAAAACGACGTTAACCGTTACCGTGAGTTGATCAACTCTCTTGGACTTCGTCGTTAATTCAAGATACAAAGGCCGTCAAAAGCACAAAGCAAAAATAGGAAAATTGACGAAGAAACTTCAGTTTCTAGGAGATTTTATCTTTTTTGCCAAGTGCTTAGGCCGTGTTCAATTGAGCACATCTTGAAAATAAGGCTACTCTAGTTGAGTAGCTTTTTATTTTTGTCACCTTACCTCGATATACTCAAGTATAATCTTCGGTTACGGTTCCTAGCACTGTAAGGTAAAATAAACCAGAATGATCTCCCTTCGGGGAGATTTTTTGTTTCACTAACATTTTTGTACAATCTTCGGCTTGTCGTCAAGTCTATAAACGTTTTATCCAGTAAGAATCATGATGCTAAGGGCGCTAAAAATCCGTATGAAAATAGGGAAAGGACACAGTGTTCGATGAACGCAAGGAGTTTCATCTTTTTCACTAGGATTTTAGCTCGAGCTCAAATAAGCTCTCTGACTTCAGGGGGCTTTTTTGTGTGCTTTTTTCTAGTCTTGTTCCTGATTTAGAAATGTGGTATACTAATTATGAAAATTGTCTAAATTTTTAATTTTTGTTAAAGGAGGGTTTCATGCTTTCCAAATTTTCTGGAAGCCATCAAAACCTGCGATATTTTTTTCTGCTAGCTTTTTTGCTTGTAGCATTGGGAGTTTCTCTGTTTCTGGCAGTTTCTATGGGGTCTGTTCAAATTAGCTTAAGTGATACCTATCGGATAATTTTGAGTCAGTTAGGGGCTCCTTTTGAGATAGGAGACATTTCAAAGTCTACGCTTGCTATTGTTTGGAATATGAGGTTACCACGGGTTTTTCTTGCTTTGATAGTTGGTGCTGGCCTTTCTATGTGTGGTAGCGTTATGCAGTCAACGGTCAATAATCCAATCGCAGAGCCCTATGTATTAGGAATTTCAGCCGGGGCAACCTTTGGAGCAACTTTGAGTATTATTCTTGGATTTAAAGTTATGATTGGTCTAGGTTCTTTCCTCGGAGCGATTTTAGCAACAGTTGCGGTTCTACTCATCGCATCCATGCAAGGTAGAATGACAACTTCTAGCCTCATTTTATCAGGGACAGTTGTGAATGCCCTATTTTTGGCTTTTTCAAACTTTATTATCTCAATTGGTGCTAATGCTGACAGTGTCATGACCATCAAGTTTTGGACCATGGGTTCTTTAGCAGGGACATCCTGGGCTCACTTAACCTTGCCAACTATAATCGTGGGAATCGCCTTTTTATTTTTCTCTTCCCAATACCGTGTTTTCAATGCCATGATGATGGGAGATGAGGCGGCTTTGACTTTGGGAATTCCCTTGCGTTTTTACTGGTATCTTTATGTGACGATTGTAGCTGTGATGACGGCAATCTTAGTTTCGACTTGTGGGATCATCGGTTTTGTAGGTCTGATAACACCTCATCTGGCCCGAAGTTTGGTAGGGACAAATTACAAAAGGCTTTTTCCGATAGCAACCTTACTAGGCGCCCTCTTTGTCGTCTGGTCAGATGTCTTTGCTCGCGTTCTGATTCAAAATGCTGAACTTCCGATTGGTATTTTCACGGCCCTAGTAGGTGCACCTTTCTTTATCTACATGGTTGCAAGTAGAGGAAGGGAGGTGAGAGTCTGATATGGACTTAATGTGCCAGGATATTCACTTTGGAATCGGAGAAAAAAAGATTCTCAAAGGAGTCTCACTTAAACTTGAGGGAAACCAATTTCATACTATTTTGGGACCCAATGGAAGTGGAAAGACCAGCTTGCTGAAACTCTTTTATCGACAGGAAAAGCCGAATCAGGGCTTGATTTCTTTAGATGGGAAGCCTCTAGACCAAATGAGCGTCAAAGAAACAGCAAAGCAGATGGCAGTCATCACGCAGTTTAATCAACTTCAGTTTGATTGTACGGTTGAGGAGATTGTCATGCTGGGTAGAACACCCCATCTCTCCTTCTTACAAAAAGAAAAAGACAGAGATTTTCTTTTGGTTGAGGATGCTTTGGTCAAGGTAGATATGCTCGAAAAGAGAAATCGACTCTACTCTTCTTTGTCAGGAGGAGAGAAGCAGCGGGTTCTGTTAGCACGCGCCTTGGCCCAAGAGCCGACCCTCTTGCTCCTAGATGAACCGACCAATCATTTGGATATCAAGTATCAGCTAGACTTATTGACCATTGTCAAAAATCTTCAGATCAATGTCCTAGCTGTCTTGCATGATATTCAGCTAGCTTGTCGCTATTCAGACTATCTCTACCTAATGAAAGAAGGGGAGATTGTTTACCAAGGTTCTCCAAAAGAGACCATCACACCCGAGTCATTGCAGGCTGTCTATGGCGTTCAAAGTAAGGTAACTTGGACAGAAGATCAGCAAGCCATGATTCACTATTTATAAAAATTAAAAAGGAAAAGAAAAACATGAAAAAAACACTCAGTATTTTACTTGTAACAGTAGCTACCTTATCTTTGGCAGCTTGTGGTAACGCATCCAAAGAAACAGCAACGGCACCGGCTACAACAGAAGCTAGTCAAAAAGCTAATACAGAAACCAGCTATCCTGTGACTATCAAAACTTATGATGCTAAAGGAAACGAAGTCGAACAAGTCTTTGAAAAGGCACCTGAAAAGGTCATCACCAACAACCTCTCAACAACTGAAATCCTACTTGAACTTGGTTTGCAAGATAAAATTGCTGGCATGCTCAATCCTGATAATGCTGTAACTGGTAAATACAAGGATGCTATTGAAGCCATCCCTCACATTGGTGATAAAAAATCTGTCTCACAAGAAACAGTTCTTTCTTATGAACCAGATGCCTTGATGGGACGCAACATGATGTTTTCTGAAAAGTCAATGGGAACCATTAGTGCTTGGAATGAAAACAAAATCCCTGTTTATACGCAAAAAGCTTCACTTTCAACTATCCAACAAGATTTAGGAAATATCGTAGAAGATGTGAAGAATCTCGGTACCATTTTCAATGTCCAAGACAAGGCGAATAAATACGCAGAGCAATTACAAGCTAAAATCGATGCGGTTAAAAAAGCCAACCCAGAAACACAGGGTGAAAAGAAAAAAGCTCTGATTATGGTGGCCTACAATGATGAAACCTTTGGTGCCTACAAGTCAGCCCTACAAGAAAGTTTGCTCAACCAACTTGGTTATACCAATGTCGCAACAGGAACTTCTGGCTTGACCCTGGAAAATCTAGTATCAATGGATCCTGAGTTGATTATCTATGTAACTAGCGATCGTAATCAAAAATTAGATGAAAAAGCAGTGGATTTGATGAAGGCAAATGCTGTTTTGGAAAATGTCCCAGCAATCAAGAATCAAAAAATCATGACTATCTCTTACGATGAGTTGATGGATTACGGTCCTGCAGTGATTGATTC
The DNA here is from genome assembly GCF_001814215.1 of Streptococcus sp. HMSC062D07. NCBI lineage: Bacteria > Bacillati > Bacillota > Bacilli > Lactobacillales > Streptococcaceae > Streptococcus > Streptococcus sp. HMSC062D07. Next base: position 104,161 of record NZ_KV815326.1, on the reverse strand, counting down.
CCTTGAAAAAATCAATGACTTTATCAAGAAATAAGGAGTTTAGCTGGGAAGGGATTCAAGTTAGGATCAGTCTTCCTTCAAACTATGATCCTCAACAAGCCTATCCACTTGTGCTTTTAAATGATGGGCAATTGGACTATTTGTCAGACCTATCCCAATCAGTGATTTTGGTGGGTTTGATTCCAGAAAATCGTCTGGATGACTTTACACCCTGGCAGTCTGATGCATTGAAAGAAGGGGCACCAGATTTTGGTGGGAAGGTAGACCAATACCATCAGAAGCTATTTCAAAGAATTTTAAAAATGCTAAAGAAAGACTACTTGATTGATGAAAGTAGAATTGCTTATGGTGGCTATTCACTGGGTGGTCTTGCTGCTGTCTATAGTCTCTATAGTAGTTATCTTCCTGCGACCTGTATCTTTTCTATCTGTGGCTCTTTCTGGTATCCAGACTTTATAGACTTTTGTAGGGAACATGACTTGATACAGAGCCAAAGCCTGATTTATCTGCAAAATGGTCAGACAGAAGGTGCCAATCATTCCAATCGTCTGTCTAAGGCTCCTATTTATGCCAGAGATCTACATGATCTGATTTCAGAGAAAGTCCCTTCGACTTATTGCACATTTGATGCTTATGGGCATCATGAAGCTCTTAAGGAACGTTATCACTATTTTTGTGATTGGCTGAGAGACGAATGGAAGCTTAAGTAACCCTATAACACTCCTTGTTCATCGTAACTAGGAGTATTTCTTATGTATGCTTGGTTGTTAAAATGTTCATGGTATTATTCTTGACGGAAATCCATCCCCTGTAATAGACTAAATTATGGTATAATGAGTAGATAGATAGAATCGAGGAAATTATGTCATTTACACAATTTAAATTTAAAAAATATATAGAAAAAGCCTTGGAGGAGTTGAATTTTACGACTCCTACCGAGGTTCAGGAAAAGTTGATTCCTATTGTCCTGGCAGGTCGTGACTTGGTTGGTGAATCAAAAACAGGTTCAGGTAAGACTCATACTTTCTTGCTTCCAATTTTCCAACAGTTGGATGAAGAGAGTGACAGTGTGCAGGCAGTTATCACAGCTCCAAGTCGTGAATTAGCGACTCAGATTTACCAAGCTGCTCGTCAGATCGCATCACATTCAGATGTTGAGATTCGTGTTGTGAACTATGTTGGTGGCACAGATAAGGCTCGCCAAATTGACAAACTCGCAAGCAACCAGCCCCATATCGTTATCGGAACACCAGGTCGTATTTATGATTTGGTCAAGTCTGGTGACCTTGCTATTCACAAGGCTAAGACCTTTGTAGTCGATGAAGCCGACATGACCTTGGATATGGGATTCTTGGAAACAGTTGATAAGATTGCAGGAAGTCTTCCTAAGGACTTGCAGTTTATGGTCTTTTCAGCGACTATCCCACAAAAACTGCAACCATTTTTGAAGAAGTACTTGTCAAATCCTGTCATGGAAAAGATCAAGACCAAGACAGTTATCTCTGACACCATTGACAACTGGTTGATTTCGACCAAGGGTAGAGACAAGAACGCTCAGATTTATGAGTTGACTCAAGTCATGCAGCCGTATCTTGCCATGATTTTTGTCAATACAAAAACTCGTGCGGATGAATTGCACAGCTACCTAACAGCTCAAGGATTAAAGGTGGCTAAGATCCATGGAGACATTGCTCCTCGTGAACGCAAACGGATCATGAATCAGGTGAAGAACCTTGATTTTGAGTATATCGTAGCAACTGACCTAGCTGCGCGTGGGATTGACATCGAAGGTGTTAGCCACGTTATCAACGATGCTATTCCACAAGACTTGTCCTTCTTTGTTCACCGTGTTGGACGAACTGGACGTAATGGTCTACCAGGTACAGCCATCACCCTCTATCAACCAAGTGATGACTCTGATATTCGTGAGTTGGAGAAATTAGGAATTAAGTTTGTACCTAAGGTTGTTAAAGATGGAGAGTTCCAAGACACTTATGACCGTGACCGCCGTGCCAATCGTGAGAAAAAACAAGAAAAACTGGATATCGAAATGATTGGCTTGGTCAAAAAGAAAAAGAAAAAAGTCAAACCAGGCTATAAGAAGAAAATTCAGTGGGCGGTCGATGAAAAACGCCGTAAAACCAAACGCGCAGAAAGTCGTGCCCGTGGACGTGCAGAACGTAAGGCTAAACGTCAAACATTTTAAACATCAGACAGTAAAACCAAGTGGTTTTACTGTTTTTTATAGTTCAACATTGGGATTGTCAGATTTCATAAGTAGAAGATATTGGGAATCTTAAAATCTAATCATAACATTCTTTTATTTTTCTGAAGTTTATAATATACTTAAATTAAAAGTAGATTGTAGGAGAAGATAAATGAAAGATTTTAAAAATTTTATTGCTGGGATTGGTGAAATAAATGTTATTGCTTATTTGATATATGTGTGTACCGGTCTCGCTCCTCTCTTTCATATATTGATTATTGGTTCAGAAGTGACTACTGGAAAAATAGTTTTAACCATCTTAGGTATACTTTACGTTATCCTTTTAACGATTGCTAGAATTTATCGAAAGTTTTTCTGGTAAGAATCATCATGAAATATTAAAATCCCGTCAGAAATTTGAACTGCACCCCAAAAGTTAGACAGAAAAAATCTAACTTTTGGGGTGTTTTATTATGAAATTGAATTATGAAGATAAAGTTCAGATTTATGAACTAAGAAAGCAAGGACAAAGCTTCAAACAGCTTTCGAAAAGATTTGGAGTGGATGTTTCTGGTCTAAAGTACATGATGAAATTAATTGACCGTTATGGCATAGATATCGTCAAGAAAGGGATGAATCGTCATTATTCTCCAGAACTAAAACAACAAACGAATTAAAGTCAAACTAAAAGGACTTAGCCCTGTGCAATACAGAACTAAATCCTTTCAATAATTATTTGTCCAACTTTTGGGGGTCAGTACAGCTTTCCTTTTTGGTATAAAATATGTGCTTTCTATGACTAGGCAATTTTCTTAATCGAAAAATTACGAAATAGAAAGAGAGATTTCAAATCCATGCATCCATTCGGATTTTACTACGATGTCGATTTTTAAAGCATCTGCTAATTGTTTGACAAGATAGAGACCCATGCCTGTTGATTTTTTCCTTGTCTCTCCTGAATCACCTGTAAATCCTTTTTCAAAGATATGAGGGAGGTCGCAAGCTTTAACTCCACACCCATTATCCCTAATAATCAGGGTTTTGCGCCCCTTGTCACTTGACATAGAAATCTTGAGTTCTGGTTTGTCAGAGCTATATTTAAGGGCGTTGGCTAGTATTTGAGACAGGATAAATCCAAAACTGCGTTGATCGGTGTAGCAGGTTCCTTGTATGTTTTCTAACTTAATCGTAAAATTCTTTTCTTTGAGCAAGGGATCAAAGTTCTCCAAAAGATCTTGGATACACTCTTCTAGGTCAAGGTCTTCAAATAGAAAATCATTTTTCTCACTTTTCACCCTGTAGTAGAATAAGATCTGTGATACATTTCCTTGGATTTGATTTTTCACATAGTCCAATTTAAAAGCAGTATCCTCAGGTAGTTGGTCACTTTGATTGTCTAAAAGGAGGGAAAGAAGCGATAAAGGAAGTTTAATCTCATGCGCCCATTTTTCAACATAGTCCTCGTACTCGGCTAGTAATGAGTTGAGTTTTCCTATTTGAGCCTGCTTTTGATAAAGTGTATCTGCTATTTTTTCAATGCTTTCTTTCTCTGAGGCACTTGATAAATTCAATAATTCAAGCTCAGTATCGATCTTAGGATTGGCTATGAAGGCTTTATAAGCAGCGGCTTTTTTTCTTTCTTTTCTTATAAGTAAGAAAGATAGGATGAAAAAAAGCAGGACGGTGGCTAAAATATAGAGAAGGATGAGAGCTTGAAACATTCTCACATCTGAAAGCCAAAGCAGGACAGCTGTAAATAGATCAAATGCTAAGAGAACAAATAACCAAGGCAGATAACTAGCTAGATATTTTAGATTATGTTTCATCTGGACTTACCTCTTCTAGCTTGTAACCAATACCTCTGACGGACTTGACTTTAAGGGCAATGCCAACCTGTTTCATCATCTTTTTCAGCCTTGCAATGTTTACTTGTAGGGCATTTTCATCGATGAACTCAGTTGTATTCCACAGTTTCATGCTTAGTTCTTCTTTTGTGACGACAGAACCAGTTGCCACTAATAAGGTTTCTAACAATTTCCCTTGGTTTTTAGGGAGTAAAATCGAATGTCCGTTGATATAAAGAGTATAGGTATTTCTATCCAGCAGGAAATTATCTTTTTCAAGCAAATTTTGTCTACCTTCATAGCGTTTCAAGATGTTTTCTATACGAGCCAAGAATCTTTCTTTCTTGAAAGGTTTTGTTAAGTACTCGTCAGCCCCTAATTTTAGGGCGTAAATCTCATCTTTTAGTTGTTCACGGGAGGTGAGAACCAATATGGGCACAGAGCGTTTGGACTTGAGATTCTTACAAATGTGGAAACCTGTTTCTCCTGGCAAATTCAAATCTAGTATGATTAAATCCGTATCGTATTGCAATACTTGCTGGCTTGTATCTTTGAAGTCAGTCAACTTATCAACTTGATAACCCGCATTCTCTAACAAAATGACAATTTCATCTCGAATCAAGGTTTCATCTTCAATAACCAGAATATGCTTCATACCGGCTCCTCCTTTTCCTATTTTATTCTACTTTATTCACCTCTTTTGGGTTCCATCAATGACAACAAGTACTTGTTGCTATTTTTCTTTACAATTCTTATATAGATGACTTCAAATCCAGCTAACAGCAGTATTATCACCATGGCTGTGATAAATTTCTGCCCCATGGCCATTCTTGCACTGGCTGGTAATATTCCTGTGAGGAGGGAGCTCACTCCGAAGCTACTACTGATAAGTGCAAGGGCTATTGGTAGACCAAAATACCAGTTGATTTGCTTTTCTGACGATTTACAAAGAGTTTCGTAGTTGGCTCCAAGATGGATCAAGGTTTGGTATCGTCTGTAGGATTGTCTTTGTCCCATCAAAAACTGAACGCCAATGATTGTATTTGCCACAACAAGGAAGATGATAGCCAGATAGATGGTGATATAGCTGGCAGAGATAATGTAAAATAATTGTCTTCCCATATTTTGTATATAGCTTTCATAGCCAAGAGAGGTTTGATTTAGCTTTTCATTGGTATCTGAGATAGCCCTCATCAGGCCTTTTTCCTTGACTAGCTCAGGAGCTAAGATACCGCTGACATAGTTCGAGTATCGACCGTCTGTATAGTTCATAAAGACTTCATCTGGGACTATGAGGGCAACAGAGAGGGTGATTTCACGATCCGTTACAATCGGTAAAGACTGAACCTCTCCAATCAATTTTACATCATTTCCCATGACTTTGATTTGAGGCTTTGTCTTTAGGACAGAGTTGACGAGACTTTCATCTGGCAGAAAATCTTTCCCCATATACAAATATGCTTCCTTACTAGTTAATTCTAGAGGAGGGAGATTGGCAACCTTTCTAAGTTCATTGTATTCGGAAACTGGTATGAGGTGGGAAGTAGTAGACTGTTTAAATCTTTGGAGCAAAATTTCCTTGTTCTTGCTGTCTTTTTGCTTTTTCAACTCCTTGATAATCTCTTCGAAGGACACGGACTCGTGTTCTTTAGGTTTGCCTACTTTAATTTGCAGAATCTTTGAAAACTGTGATTCTAGTCCAGCAGCTTCAAGCTCTTTTTTTACTGTACTTACATCAAGATTTTCATCTGTATCCTGCTTGCTATCTCTAAATGTATAATCCAATACGTGGGTTTGATTGCTTGAATTGCCACTTGCAATGGCAACACCTGCTCCAAAGAGGCACAAGGCAGAGAAGATTAAGAGGGAGCAGATGGCCAGTATAGTTGAGCGCTGGATAACTAATTCCTGAATCTGTCTAAAATTATAGGCATGAAGTTTTCGATTGTTTCCAAGCTTGACCAAAAAGTCTATAAATAAACGCATACCAAAGAAGAGGAGGATAGTTCCTAGAGTCCCCAAGAAAACAGTGATGCCCATGGTTATGACACTCTCCCAAGCTCGTCCACTCATCCCCAAGTAATAGGCTGTTCCTAGAAGCAAAATTCCGAGGACAGAAGCAAGAAGGTATACCCCCTTGGGGAGTAGTTTCTTCATTCCAGAGGGTGAATAGGCAAGCAGGTTTCCGATTTCCATATTGGCCGTCTTTGCACTTAAAAGGACAAAAACAGCTAATTTTACGGCTAGGAAGCCGATGACTGTATAGAGTAGAGCTGTGGTAGATAGAGAAAATTGATGTTCAATAATCCCTAGTCCCACAATTTTAGCGGTTATTAGGCTGATTAGTTCTGAAATCAAGATAGAAATTGGAAGGCCTATTCCAAGGGCAAGGACACTGTTTCTCAAATCCTCGAGTAGGAGCAACAAGAACAGTTTGCTTCTTCGCATCCCTAGCGTTAGATAGACACCAAATTCATGTTTTCTCCTTTCCATCTGCATACTGCTTGCGAAGTAGACTAGAAAAAAGAGAATAAAGAGGGTTGCTACATAAAGAATGGGAATCATGCTAAAGAGTTTATTTACAGCGTCACTCTCTATTTGTTTGAGAAAGATCATCACATCTTGATGGGACAAAGAAAGGATGATGTAAAAGGAGATAATAGAAAGAACCATGGAACTGAAATACAAGCCATTATTCTTTCGATCCCTCTTGCTATTTCTTGAGACTAATTTAGAAAACATTGCCATCACCTCCAGCTAGGGCTGCCATGACCTTTAGTATTCTGTGGTAAAAATCTTCTTGACTTTCTCTTGGATAATCGCGTCGAATTTCATGGAATAGTTTTCCGTCTTGGATAAACAAGATGCGGTTGCAAAAGCTGGCAGCGACTGAATCGTGGGTCACCATGAGAATGGTGGTTTCTTCCACTTGATTCATTTCGGATAATTTTTGCATCAAAATGGTCGCATTTTTTGAATCCAAAGCTCCTGTGGGCTCATCTGCAAATACAATCTTAGGGTCTAAAATCAAGGCACGCGCAGCAGCTACCCTTTGTCGTTGACCACCTGATAATTGAGATGGGAACTTATCCAGAAGTTCAGAAATATCTAGATATTGGGAAAGCAATTTTAACCGAACCTTGCTTTCGTTGGCATCGACCTTGTGCAAAGACAAGGGGAGTAAAATATTTTCTTTGGCTGTCAGATTGTCCAAAAGCTCAAAATTCTGGAAGAGATAGCCAATTTCCTTGCCTCTATAATCTGCTAATTGACTACCTTTTAACTGACCTAAATCTTTTTCTTGCATTTGAATGGAGCCGTCAGTTGGTTTGATGATAGTAGCGAGACAGTTAAGAAGGGTTGTTTTCCCAGAACCACTGCTCCCCATAATCCCTAAGAACTCACCTTTGACAACTTGAAAAGATATACCGTTCAAGGCTTTGGTGATATTCGGCTCTTTTCCATAATACTTTTTTAATGATTCTACTCGTAAAATTGTTTCCATGTGAAACACCTCCATCTTTTGTTACTTTCATTATAATATGAATCAGAGTAGAATAACACTTACGGATGATGTAAGAAATCTTTATCATTAGGTTATTGGAGCTATACTTACTATATTATAGCATGGTTTCAAGGATTTAAAAAGAGGAGTTGAGAGTCGAGAAATTATCCTAATATTGAAATTATAAAAAATAATACCACTGTAGTCCATGCTCCAGCAGTATTATTTATTATTTTATAGGAAACTTTATTCCCACTCAACGGTTGCAGGTGGTTTACTTGTAATATCATAGACGATGCGGTTGACATGGTCAACTTCGTTTACGATACGAACAGAGATTTTTTGGAGAACTTCCCAAGGAATCTTAGCGAAGTCAGCTGTCATACCATCGATAGAAGTGATAGCACGGATAGCAATGGTGTAGTCGTAAGTACGTCCATCTCCCATAACACCTACTGAACGAACGCCAGTGTTAACAGTGAAATATTGCCAGATATCGCGGTCAAGGCCAGCTTTAGCGATTTCTTCACGAAGGATAGCATCTGATTCGCGAACTGTTTCAAGCTTCTCTTCAGTGATTTCTCCCATGACACGGATAGCAAGCCCTGGACCTGGGAATGGTTGGCGCCATACGATGTGGTCTGGCATACCAAGTTCTGTACCAAGGGCACGAACTTCATCCTTGTAAAGAGTGTTGAGTGGCTCGATCAGTTCAAACTGCATATCTTCAGGAAGTCCACCCACGTTGTGGTGAGACTTGATGGTTTGAGCAGTATCCGTACCAGATTCAATCACGTCTGTATAAAGAGTTCCTTGAGCCAAGAATTTCACATCTTTTAGCTTGCTTGCTTCATCATCAAAGACATAGACAAATTCGTTACCGATAATCTTCCGTTTTTGTTCGGGATCAGAAACACCAGCCAATTTATCAAGGAAACGTTTGGCAGCATCTGCCTTAACGATGTTCAAACCAAACTTACCACCAAGCATATCCATGACTTGGTCAGCTTCTCCCTTACGAAGAAGACCGTGGTCTACAAAGATACAGATTAATTGATCCCCGATTGCTTTTTGGAGAAGAACCCCAACAACAGAAGAGTCAACACCACCAGAAAGTCCGAGAAGAACACGTTTATCTCCAACTTTTTCACGGATTTGTTTGATTTGCATCTCGATGAAGTTATCCATAGTCCAGTCACCTTTGGCACCACAGATATTCAAAGCAAAGTTACGCAAAATATCATAACCGTGAACTGAGTGGCGAACTTCTGGGTGGAATTGGATACCGTAAATTTTCTTATCAGGGTTTTCAATAGATGCATAAGGACAGTCTGCAGAAGTTCCAGTACGAACAAAGTCAGCAGGAATTTCTGTAACAGCATCACCGTGGCTCATCAAGACAAGTTGCTCATCTGGAGTACCCGCAAAAAGAGCTGATTCTGTGTGAGTCAATGTTGATTGACCGTATTCACGGTTACCAGCATCGCCGGCAGGAACAACCTTACCACCAAGCTTGTGAGTCAATAGCTGCATACCATAGCAGATTCCCAAAATCGGAATTCCAAGTTCGAAAATTTCTGGGTCAATATCAAACGATCCTTCTTCGTAAACAGAGTTTGGACCACCTGAAAGTACAATCCCGATAGGATTGATAGCACGGACTTCGTCAGCCGAAATCTTGTGACTTTTTAGTTCTGAAAAGACACCAATCTCACGGATACGACGTGAGATGAGTTGGTTGTACTGGCTACCATAGTCTAGTACGATGATCTTTTCGACATCTTGCAAATCAGTTGAAATGTTGCTCATCTTTTCCCTTTCTTCAAAGAAATATCTTCTTGAATATTCTATCATAAAAGGGTTAGAATTACCAACTAAACAAGTGCGGTTTGACTTTTCCCTATGAGTTACGGTACAATGGAAAAAATAAAGAAAAGAAGTGATCAAGCATGTTACCAGCTTATATGAAAATCCACGACCAAATCAAGAAAGACATTGATGAGGGAAGTTGGAAAATTGGGGAAAGACTTCCAAGTGAGCGAGATTTAGCAGAAGAATTTGCCGTTAGCCGCATGACCTTACGTCAAGCAATCTCTCTTTTGGTTGAAGAAGGGGTTTTGGAACGACGTGTAGGTAGTGGGACCTTTGTTTCAAGTACACGTGTTCAGGAAAGAATGCGTGGAACAACTAGTTTTACGGAGATTGTTAAAGCTCAAGGGAAAACTCCGTCTAGTCACTTGATTTCTTATCGTCGAACCATTCCAAATGAGCAAGAAGTGGCTAAACTTGGTTTACTGCCAACTGATAACATCATTCGTATGGAGCGTGTTCGCTATGCCGACAAAGTCCCTGTAGTCTATGAAGTGGCGTCGATCCCTGAGAAATTTATCAAAAATTTCAAAAAAGAAGAAGTAACCAAGCACTTCTTTCAAACCTTGCAAGAGCATGGTTATCGAATTGGTAAATCTCACCAGACCATATACGCACGTTTAGCCAAAGAAAAGATAGCTCATTACCTAGAAGTTGAAAAAGGGCATGCTATTTTAGGTTTGACTCAGGTTTCTTACTTTGATGACGGAACGGCTTTTGAGTATGTAAAGAGCCAATACGTCGGAGAACGGTTTGAATTTTATCTAGAAAATAATTAGTTTATAACATCACTCTTAAAGTAGAAACTCATCTATTTTAAGAGTTTTTATTTGGTTATGATTAGAAAACATTTTCCTAGTAAGAAAAATAGTAATCATACGAGTATTTTTCAAAGATTCGTGTTATAATAGTTAGGTTATATGGTCCCGATAAGGTGGTGGGATTGATTGTAAATACTCTTCCAACCAGTTCTTTGTAACTCTATAACGAATATTTTTTAAGGGGGGACATTTTTATGTCAGAACGTAAATTATTCACGTCTGAATCTGTATCTGAGGGGCATCCAGATAAGATTGCAGACCAAATTTCAGATGCTATCTTGGATGCTATTTTAGAGCAAGATCCAGAGGCGCACGTTGCTGCTGAAACAGCTGTTTATACTGGTTCAGTACATGTTTTCGGTGAAATTTCAACCAATGCTTATGTCGATATTAACCGAGTGGTTCGTGATACGATTGCAGAAATCGGTTATACCAATACAGAGTACGGTTTTTCTGCGGAGACGGTGGGAGTTCATCCATCTTTGGTGGAACAATCTCCAGATATCGCACAAGGGGTTAATGAAGCCTTAGAAGTTCGTGGAAATGCGGATCAAGATCCACTTGATTTGATTGGGGCTGGAGACCAAGGTCTCATGTTTGGTTTTGCGGTGGATGAAACAGAAGAACTCATGCCATTGCCAATCTCACTCAGCCACAAGTTGGTTCGTCGCTTGGCAGAGCTACGTAAGTCTGGTGAAATTAGCTACCTTCGCCCAGATGCTAAATCTCAAGTTACTGTTGAGTATGATGAAAATGACCAACCAGTGCGCGTGGACACTGTCGTTATTTCAACTCAACACGATCCAGAAGTCAGCAATGAACAAATCCATGAGGATGTAATCAACAAGGTCATCAAGGAAGTGATTCCAGCTTCGTATCTTGACGATGAGACTAAATTCTTCATCAATCCAACTGGTCGTTTCGTTATCGGAGGTCCTCAAGGGGACTCAGGTTTGACGGGTCGTAAGATCATCGTAGATACCTATGGTGGTTATTCACGTCACGGTGGTGGTGCCTTCTCTGGTAAGGATGCCACTAAGGTTGACCGTTCAGCTTCTTATGCAGCTCGCTACATTGCTAAAAACATTGTTGCTGCAGGTCTTGCTAAGAAAGCAGAAGTGCAATTAGCCTACGCAATCGGTGTAGCTCAACCTGTATCTGTCCGTATCGATACCTTCAGTACTGGTACGGTAGCTGAAAGTAAGCTTGAAAAAGCAGCGCGTCAAATCTTTGACCTTCGTCCTGCAGGAATTATCCAAATGCTTGACCTCAAACGTCCAATCTACCGTCAAACAGCGGCTTATGGACATATGGGACGTACAGATATTGATCTTCCATGGGAACGCTTGGATAAAGTAGAAGCTTTGAAAGAAGCCGTTAAGTAAACTAAAAAAAAGATTGGTCCTTAGACCAATCTTTTTTATGTTTAAAATTAGTTATCCAGTATTTTTACAAAAGCCCAGTTTCCAATAGATTTTGTTCCGTATTCTAACATCATCGAATCTAGTAATTCATACTTGTTTTTTTCATAGAAGCAAACATTTTTTTCAGTACTAGTAATCAAGCCCAAGCGTTTGCAGCCTTTGGATTTAAGATAAGGTTCAACACCTTCTTGTAGAAAAGCACTCCCGATTCCTTGGTTTTGACTAGAAGCGTTGACTCCCAACATCATCAAATACCAGTCAAAATTTCCTGATCTTTTCAAATGCTGTTCGGAACGTTCCACCAAATCAAGATATTTCAAGAGATTGCGCAGAGTAATAAAACGGAAAAGCTTGACCATACCATTCAGCAAATAAGATAGAATGGAAAAATCCTTTTGTTGCAGGAGGGCAACGGCCATGATTTCCCCGTCTTGTTCAGCTATCAGACAGGTCTCTCCTTTGATATAGAGTCTGGTCAGAAGGCTATCCAATGATTCTAAGAATGCTTGGTAATATTCTGGTTTTTTTAAATCATCTTTAATAAGAGTCATGAAAGGGTAGTCCATAAAGGCACCAGCCAACACTTTTCCAATTTTTTGATATTCATCTAGCCTGGCTTCTCTGTATACTATTTCTTTCATATCAAACTCCTTCATTAAAATCTCTCTATCTATTATAACGAAATTTCTCACATTTTTCGATTAAAGTGTGAAATTTTCACAAAAAAGCTTTATTCACAATAATTTATTTAAAGATATAAACAAGAAAAGGTATTAAAAAACCCCGCAGTTTTAACTGTAGGGTAGATTAATTCTATTTTGTAGGGATTGAAATCTCAATCAATTTATCAGAATAGAGGGTTTTAATATTTGCCTTATCAATAGCCTGTTGATTAATTTTACGATTGAGGAAAAATTCTTTGATTATTTCCATTTCTTTTTCACGGATTGCCCGATGTTTATTGGAAATGAGGATTTCGTAATGAAGTGGAGCCTGAGTAAAAATAACATCTGTATTTCCCGCAGAATAAACCTCTACAAGCGTTGCGTCGGTACTTTCTAGCTGACTTTTAACAAGTTGCGAGTGTGAATTTGTAGTATTGATAAGCTTCATAGGGTTTCCTCCTGTATTTCTATGTCTATTATAGCACTTTTTGGGAAATTTGGTAAAGATAGTTTAAATTTGATGTTGTTTTTTCCAAGCTTCAATCGCCCATTTGTGACTTCCGCGTTTTAAGTTAGTAATAGCTTCATCGATTGGGAACCAAGCTAGATGATTGAAGTCCTCGAGAGGTCTTTGGATTTCTTGGTAAGAAGTAGCTTCGTAGAGATAGGCTGGATTGTAGTAATAGGTGTCACGATGTCTAGAGTAGAAGTATTCATCAGCTTGCCCGTAGTAGGTGCCGATTTCAGCTGTAAATCCTAATTCTTCAATCAATTCTCGTTTGAGAGCTTCAAGGTGATTTTCACCTTCTTCAATTTCGCCCCCTGGTAAGAACCATGCACCATTTGGAGCTTGTACGAGGATAATCTTTTCATGGTTTGCATCAGGTATGACTGCATAAACGCCATATCTATTTTTGTAGGTTACTCCCTCTTTTTTTTCTCCAAATGTTGGATTTGCCATAAAGTTCTCCTTCGTGAGTGCGCTTTCTTTCTATAATAGTAAAGAATGTTCTCACTGTCAAGCAAGAACATTCTTTTGTATGTGAGGAACTAGTCGTTTGACTCGACTGTTTCCGTTTTATTTTTGGACTTAATCACGATTTTACCTTTACTTGTCATGACTGCCTTGAGGTCTTTTTCACTTGGATTTTCAAGGTAGTAGTCTGTAATGGCATCTTCGATATAGTCTTGAATCGTACGACGGAGTGGACGAGCTCCCATTTTTGGATCGTAACCAAGGTCTACAAGTTTTTCTTTCACCTTATCTGTTACATCTAAATGGATGTTGTTGCTTGAGAGACGTTTATTCACATCATCCAACATAAGGTCAACGATTTGTAGGAGATTTTCCTTGCTGAGAGCTTTGAATTCGATAATCCCATCAAAGCGGTTCATGAATTCTGGACTAAAGAAGTTACCTAATTCTCCAAGGACAGAGTTGGTACGACCTTCTCTAGCAGCACCAAAACCAACACTAGCTTCAGCTTTTCCAGTACCTGCATTTGAGGTCATGATAATGATGGCGTCTTTGAAGCTAACAGTTCGACCTTGACCATCTGTTAAACGACCATCATCCAATACTTGAAGGAACATATGCATGACATCTGGATGGGCTTTTTCAACCTCGTCCAAGAGGATAAGTGAGTAGGGGTTACGACGAACCTTTTCAGTCAATTGTCCAGCTTCATCATAGCCTACGTATCCTGGAGGGGCACCGACGAGTTTGGCAACGCTATGTTTTTCCATGTATTCGCTCATATCAAAGCGAATCATGCTATCAGCAGCACCAAAAAGCTCAATGGCCAGTTGTTTAGAAAGTTCTGTCTTACCGACACCAGTAGGACCAACAAAGAGGAAGCTACCGATTGGACGGTTTGGAGTTCCAAGCCCAACACGGTTACGGCGGATAGCCTTAGCAATCTTATCAACTGCATCATCTTGACCGATGACATGAGCCTTGAGGTCGTCTGCTAGGTTGATGAGTTGAGACTGCTCTTTTTCTTTCAAATCACCAACTGGAATATTAGTCTTTTGCTCAATAATGTGTTCAATCGTCTTTTCGCTGATGATTGGAGTATCCTGATCCGTTACCTTGGTCTTTTGCATTTCTTTATATTTAGCAATCTGGTCACGGAAGTAGGCTGCTTTCTCAAAATCTTCATCTCGAGTTGCTTGGGCCTTGAGATTTTCTGCCTCGATTAAGCGTTGGTCGATGACCTTAGGATCCACAAAATTCAAAGTTAAGTTCATTTTAGAACCAGCCTCATCTAGGAGGTCAATAGCCTTGTCCGGCAAGAAACGATCTTGGATGTAGCGGTTAGAAAGAGTAGCAGCAGCTTCGATAGCAGCATCTGTATAATGAACGTGGTGGTAATCTTCGTATTTCTTTTGGATACCTTTGAGAATAATAATAGTCTCTTCCACAGTTGGTTCATCAACTTTGACAGATTGCATACGACGTTCAAGGGCAGCATCTTTTTCGATGATGCGATATTCATTGAGGGTAGTAGCACCAACTAGTTGGAGTTCGCCACGAGCAAGAGCTGGTTTTAGGATATTTCCTGCATCCATATTGCCGTCTCCGGCAGAACCAGCACCGACAATCTCGTGAATTTCATCGATAAAGAGGATGACATCTTTGCGCTCACGAATTTCTTCCATGAGTTTCTGCATGCGCTCTTCAAACTGTCCACGAATTCCTGTACCTTGGACAAGGCTAACAACGTCTAAACGGATGACTTCTTTCCCTTGAAGTTTGTGGGGAACATCACCATCTACAATTTTTTGAGCGAGGCCTTCGACAACGGCTGTCTTACCAACACCAGGCTCTCCGATAAGGACGGGATTGTTTTTGGTTCTACGGTTGAGAATTTCAATGACACGGATGATTTCTTCGTCGCGACCGATAACAGGGTCGACATTTCCACGGCGGGCAATCTCGGTTATGTTGATACCGTACTCATCCAAGAGTCCTTTTTCTTGACTAGGAGGAGGTGTTTGAGCTGGCCCGCGATTTTGGGAACCAAAACCACCATTGCCACCATTTCCACCACCTGACTGGGTTGGAGGAACATTATTATTTGAAGAAGGTCTAAAGTTATTCAGATCGTTAAAGAAGTCTCCAAATGGATCAAAATCACGATTGTTTAAATCTGTAATGCCTTTGAATAAGCTATTGTTAGGATCTGTTTTGATAATTTTGTAGCAATTTTGGCAAAGATCGATTTGCTTTTGTTGCCCATTAAGATTGGTGTAAAGATGGATCGTAGAATCATTGATTTTACAATTTTGACAGAGCATATCACTACCTCGTTTCTTTCTTGGCTTTGACTAAAACAGAAAGGTCAAAAATAGTCAAAGTTCTTTAGTCTCATTATATCATGATTGAAGGGGAAAGCAAGTAAAAAGATTGAGTCTTAGAACTCATGATAAAAGAGTTTTGTAGATGAAATATAGGGATAAAAAGAAAAATCCTATTTGTCATGCAAAAAGGATTTTCATTGGTCAAAGCAGGAGACTTCTCCGGCATTTATTCAACAATTAGTATAAAAGTTCGTAGATTTCCATCGCAATGAGGTCGATGCTATCAAATGTATATGTTTCACGAGCTTCAACGTCACGAAGTGTAAAGAGTGGTCCGTTTTCTTCGTCGTGGTTAAAAGCAACCTCTGCGACAACAACTCCTTCGCGCTCAAAGTTACGTTTCAAGTTACCACCATCTTTAGTCATTGCTTCTAAGCGATTGATGATTCTAACCAAATGTGATTCCATTTTGATTCTCCTCCATTTCTTATCTTTACTATTTTACCATAAACAGACTCGACTTGACTAGAAAAAAACTAAGATTTCTCGCTATTTCTATCGTCTTTGAAAATTTATTGAAAATATTAGGAGAAAATGTTGAATTTTTATGCAATATATGTTATCCTTATACAAGTTTTAAGTTTAAATATTAAAAACAGAAAGTAGAGTATCCATGAATTTTTCTTTTTTACCGAAATATCTACCATATTTTAACTATGGAGCCGTTGTAACAATTATCATATCTATCTTGGTAGTCTTCTTGGGGACCATTCTAGGAGTGCTGCTGGCCTTTGCACAACGTTCAAAGATTAAACCACTTGCCTGGTTTGCTAATCTATATATCTGGGTCTTCCGTGGGACTCCAATGATGGTGCAGATTATGATTGCATTTGCCTTGATGCATATTAGTGCTCCGACTATTCAAATTGGGATCTTAGATGTTGATCTGACTCGCTTGATTCCGGGGATTTTGATTATCTCTATGAATAGTGGTGCCTATGTATCAGAAACAGTTCGTGCTGGGATTAATGCAGTGCCAAAGGGACAATTAGAAGCAGCTTATTCACTAGGTATTCGTCCTAAGAATGCCATGCGTTATGTCATTTTGCCCCAGGCTATCAAAAATATCTTACCTTCTCTAGGAAATGAGTTTATCACTATTATCAAGGATAGCTCGCTCTTGTCAGCTATCGGGGTTATGGAGTTGTGGAATGGAGCTACTACAGTATCAACAACTACTTACCTACCTTTAACACCGCTCTTATTTGCAGCCTTTTACTACTTGATTATGACCTCTATCTTGACACTGGCCTTGAAAGCTTTTGAAAATCGTATGGGACAAGGAGATAAGAAATAATGACTGAAACACATATAAAAATTGAAAACCTTCATAAAAACTTTGGGAAAAATGAAGTTTTAAAAGGAATTGATCTTGAAATCAAAAAAGGACAAGTAGTGGTGATTATCGGACCTTCTGGTAGCGGTAAGTCAACCCTCCTTCGTTCGATGAATCTCCTCGAAGAAGCTACTAAAGGAAAAGTTATATTTGAAGGTGTTGACATTACCGATAAGAAAAATGACCTCTTTGCCATGCGCGAAAAGATGGGAATGGTTTTCCAACAATTCAATCTCTTCCCAAATATGACGGTAATGGGAAATATTACACTCTCTCCTATTAAGACTAAAGGGGAAAGTAAGGCAGTTGCTGAAAAGAGAGCCCATGAGCTTTTGGCAAAGGTTGGGTTACCAGATAAGGCAGATGCTTATCCACAAAGTCTGTCTGGTGGGCAACAACAACGTATCGCTATCGCCCGTGGTCTTGCTATGGAACCAGATGTCCTACTCTTTGATGAACCAACTTCTGCTCTAGACCCAGAAATGGTAGGAGAAGTACTAGCAGTTATGCAAGAACTTGCTCAGTCAGGAATGACCATGGTTATCGTAACGCATGAAATGGGCTTTGCTCGTGAGGTGGCGGATCGTGTCATCTTTATGGCTGACGGTGTCGTTGTCGAAGACGGAACTCCAGAGCAAGTTTTTGAACAAACCCAAGAACAAAGAACCAAGGATTTCTTGAGTAAGGTTTTGTAAGAGTCGTAAAATTATATCCATTTCGACTTTTTTTAGGTGGATAGTTCGACAAGTTAGAGCAAAACTTCATTACTTAGTTTAGATTAAAGTTATAAATAAAAAGTAGGCATCAGCAAATGCTGATGCCTACTTTTTGTAGTTAAAATAAGAAGGTAATGCTTGTAAGTATACCTAATACTGCGAAAATAATTTTCCAAACTTGTTGGTTCTTTTTGAAAAGCTTATCAGAGTATAATGCTAGTATAAGAAATATAAAAAATAGTATATATTTATTAAATATTGGCATGGATTTCCTCCTTTTATTGTAAGACTTCCATTACTTACATTATACATTATTTTAAATGCAGAATCAAAAATTAATATCTTTATTCTGTGAAGTTCCTTTATCCTCCAGTAAGAGAATGACTAGTTCTCCAACTGAGCCTTTTCTTATAGTTTCAGACTATAGGGTATCTTAGGTAAGAAGTGTTAGAATGCCGAACGATTTTTTGTTATAATAGAAAATATTTGTTAGAAAAGAGAAAATACATGACACAGATAATTGATGGAAAGGCTTTAGCAGCCAAGCTACAAGGACAGTTGGCTGAAAAAACAGCTAAATTAAAGGAAGAGACAGGTTTGGTTCCAGGATTGGTCGTTATTTTAGTCGGAGAAAATCCAGCAAGCCAAGTTTACGTACGCAACAAGGAGCGTTCTGCTATCGCTGCAGGCTTCCAAAGTGAAGTCGTGCGAGTTCCGGAGACCATTACTCAAGAGGAATTGTTAGAATTAATCGCTAAATACAATCAAGATCCAGCATGGCATGGGATTTTGGTCCAGCTTCCATTACCAAAACACATCGATGAAGAAGCTGTTTTACTAGCTATTGATCCTGAAAAGGATGTGGATGGTTTCCATCCTCTCAACATGGGACGCCTCTGGTCTGGTCACCCAGTTATGATTCCTTCAACACCTGCAGGGATTATGGAAATGTTTCATGAATATGGGATTGACTTGGAAGGTAAAAATGCGGTCGTAATTGGTCGTTCCAATATTGTCGGGAAGCCTATGGCCCAGTTACTGTTGGCTAAAAATGCAACTGTAACCTTGACCCACTCTCGCACCCATAATTTAGCCCAAGTAGCTTCTAAAGCCGATATTTTGGTCGTAGCTATCGGTCGCGCCAAGTTTGTGACTGCTGACTTTGTCAAACCAGGTGCAGTTGTCATTGATGTAGGGATGAACCGAGATGAAAATGACAAGCTCTGTGGAGATGTTGATTACGATGCTGTTGCACCAATTGCTAGTCATATCACCCCTGTACCTGGTGGAGTTGGTCCAATGACCATTACTATGCTGATGGAGCAGACTTATCAGGCTGCACTTCGGACATTGGATAGAAAATAAGAGAAACATTCGCTCAATAGAGTGTATTTTCTATAGCTATATTTAAAATGGCAGAAATGAGTATTAAATTTTAGATATAAGATTACAAAAGGAGGTTTGCGCCTCCTTTTTATTGTATAATAAAGTGAGGTGATTAGATGATTTTAAAAATTTATAATGGAGAATATAGTTTGCAATGGAATGGAATATATCACTTAGCACTAATTAATTATCCAAATATCCAAGAGTGGGAATTAGAAAAGATTGCTAAATTTATAGCTTACGAAAAACTTCATAAACGCCAAACAAGTATCGAGTGTATTAATTCTTGTTTAAAAAAAGAGATTTTAGCTTACCTCTGTCAGCATCCTTTTCTGCAACCATTTACCCCTACAGATAAAAGAGTAGCCTCGACTTATGATCTACATAAGAGGTTAGTGACTTCAAATTATTGTAGTCATACTTGTACAGTTGAGGTGGCTCAGGCGATTTTTCAGACTGGAAAACTTATGTCGGCGGTAAAAATATTTGGTAAAAGTGGGGCTGAGCTAGTTACAGATAGTCGTAATGCAGCTTCTGATCCAGCAGACTATTTTGACTATATCATGTTCGGATGGTCTAATACGTCTTCGGGTTACCGACTCGCTATGGAGCGTTTGTTAGGACGGGCACCGTCTGAGGAGGAATTGCAAGAAAAGTTCATTCCTGGCGTTAGTTTTCATTTTCTGTATGAAGAATTAATTCAAGCGCCAGGTTATATCTTTGATGGCTATCATGTTGCGAAGGTAAGAGATAGTTTAGATTTGGATACGTGTATCATCCCGTCAAAAGATAAGGCTTGTTTTGAAGGTTTGATTCCTTGTCAATTACAAGATAGAGTGATTTACCTAGACTATGAGGGAGAAGGGTTACAGGCTTGGAATACCAAGGTTAATCAAGTGCTACAAAGTAAGGATAAGTTTAAGGAGTAGTGTATGAAAGAGATTGATCAAGCTCTACTGAAAAAAGTAATCATCGAGCGTCCTCGTTCTAGTCATAAGGGAGACTACGGTCGTCTTCTCTTGATTGGGGGAACGTATCCCTATGAGGGAGCGATTATTATGGCTGCTTTAGGGGCTGTTAGAAGTGGTGCAGGCTTGGTGACAGTAGCAACGGATGAAGAGAATATTCCAGCTCTACATAGCCATCTGCCAGAGGCTATGGCTTTTGACCTTGATGATAAGCAATTACTTGAGCAACAGTTGCAGAAAGCTAATATTGTCTTGGTCGGACCTGGACTAGTGGATGATGAGCGTGGAGAAGAGCTTCTCCAAACAGTCTTTCATCATTTAGTCCAAAATCAGACCCTCATACTGGATGGTGGTGCCCTATCCATTTTTGCTAAGACGGGAATGAAATTTCCTAAGGCTCAGCTTGTTTTAACTCCACATCAAAGGGAATGGCAAGTCTTGTCAGGCTTAGATTTGACTTCCCAAGGAACCGATGAAACAGGGGAGGCCTTGAAGAAATTTCCTACTGGGATGATTCTAGTTCAAAAAGGTCCTGCTACTCGAATCTGGCAAGCAGCTCAAGCTGATTGTTATCAACTGGGTGTTGGTGGTCCTTATCAGGCGACTGGGGGCATGGGAGATACCCTAGCTGGGATGATTGCTGGTTTTGCTGGTCAATTCCCACAAGTTAGTCTCTATGAAAGAGTGACGGTAGCGACCTATCTACATTCAGCCATTGCCCAAGAACTAGCTGAGGACAACTTTGTAGTTCTGCCAACCACGATTAGTCAACATATCCCTGCATTCATGAAAAAAATACAAAAAGACACCTGATTTTTTCAGGTGTCTTTTGATGATTAGAAGAGGCCTTTGACCTTATCTACAAGACCGTTAAGTCCTTCTGATCCTGAGACCAAAACTTGTGCTTGGCTTAGGTACTCACCGAGTTGGTCCTTGTTTTCATCAACAAACGTTTTTGCTGCAGAAAAATCTTTGTTCTCAATGAGTTCCTTTACTTGATTAAACAAATCTAATGGGTTCATGAGTTCCCTCCTTTTCTACAATTCTATCCAATCATTTTTTTCAAATCTTGCAAGAAACTTGACTCTTCAAATAAAGTTCAGGGGTGTCAAATGGTGCAAATTTTGATATAATTTTTAGTGATGAACTTTAGAAATAATCGGTATGTGGTTGTAGATTTAGAAGCAACAAGTACTGGAAGTAAGGCGAAAATCATCCAAGTGGGAATTGTAGTCATTGAAGATGGTGAGATTGTTGAACAGTATGCGACTGATGTCAACCCTCATGAACGCTTGGATTCTCATATCAAAGAATTAACGGGTTTGACTGATAAACGTTTGGCAAAGGCTCCAGAGTTTTCTCAGGTGGCTGGAAAGATTTTTGAACTGGTCAAAGACGGTATTTTTGTTGCGCACAATGTTCAGTTCGATGCTAATTTATTGGCAGAATTCCTCTTTTTTGAGGGTTATGAATTGCGCACGCCTCGTATCGATACAGTGGAGTTGGCTCAAGTATTTTACCCTCAGCTTGAGAAGTATAATCTCGGCATTCTTTGCCAAGAGTTGGGGATTCCTCTAGAGCAAGCCCATTCAGCCCTATCTGATGCCCAAGCAACAGCAGAACTCTTTCTTTGTATGAGACAAAAAATGTTTGGACTGCCAAAAGGGTTGTTGGAGCGCTTATTGAGTTTATCAGACAGCTTACTCTATGAATCTTACCTAGTCATCGAGGAAGTTTATCAGAAACAGTCTCTCCTCGTTGAGCATGATTTGGTAGAAGTGCAAGGCTTATTCTTAAGAAAAGAGAAGCCAGTCCTTTCTCCACGCAAACTCTCAAAAGATTTCCAAACTAATATTGCCTTGCTAGGTTTGGAGGAGAGAAGTCAACAAGAAGAATTTGCCCAAAAGGTTCAAGAGTTTTTACAAGGGGAAGCCATTTCCTTTATTCAGGCTCAAACAGGAATCGGGAAAACCTATGGTTACCTGCTACCGGCCTTGTCACTTGAGAATGAAGGGGGAATCCTACTCAGTGTTCCGACTAAAATCCTTCAAAATCAGGTGATGCAAGAGGAGGCAAAAAAACTAGAAGAGATTTTCCAAATCTCTATTCATAGTCTTAAAGGTCCTCAGAATTACTTGAAGCTAGATGCCTTTCATGCAGCGCTAGAGGAAGAAGAGTCCAATCGTTTGTATACTCGTTTCAAGATGCAACTTCTAGTTTGGTTGACAGAGACAGATACAGGAGATTTAGACGAGATTGGTCAGCTATATCGCTACCAGCAATTTTTACCGAACTTGGTACACGATGGTAATCTTCACAAAAACTCTCTCTTTTGGCTAGAGGATTTTTGGAAACGAGGTCAGGACAAGGCTCGTTCTTGCAAGTTGCTTGTGACCAATCATGCTTACTTAGTTACCCGACTTGAAGATGATCCGAGTCTTTTAGAAGGGCGTCTCTTGATTTTAGATGAAGCCCAGAAAGTCTTGTTGACATTGGAAAATCTTTCTCGTAAAACTTATTTGTTAACGGATTTGCTAGATCAACTAGACCAAGCTTTATCGAGAGAAGAAGGTATGCTTCAAAGACGCTTGCTAGAAAGTATTCGTTTTGAAGTTTCTTACCTACTCGATCAGTTTCTATCTGGTAAACGGAAGATGTGCCCAGCTAGTAGCATTGACAAGCTCCACCAAGATTTTTCTGAGTTGAATTTACCAGAATTTAAAGACTATCAGAGATTTTTTACATCTGAGGGAGAATTTTGGTTATCGAGTTCAGATGTGTCTAGTAAGAAGGTTGAAATCACTTCTAGTCGAAATCATCGGTTGCTCTTTTCTCAGATTTTCCCAGAATCCTGTCAACTTTTAGGAATCTCTGCAACTCTTGAAATTAGTAGTAGGGTTTCTTTACCAGAATTGTTAGGTTTTCCTCAAGCTGCCTTTTACTACATGGATAAACAGTTTCAGGAAAATCAGGAAATTTTATTAGTGAAGGATTTTCCGTTGGTGACAGAAATTTCATCTGAGGAATATGCACAAGCAATTGTAGAAGTTCTAGAAGAATTATTCCAGCTTGAAGAACCCATTCTAGTCTTATTTACTGCAAAAGATTTATTGTTGCAAGTTTCAGATGCTTTGAGGGTTCCCCATCTGGCCCAGTACAAGCACGGAGAACCAGCCCAATTGAAAAAACGCTTTGAAAGAGGCGAGCGTGAGCTCTTGCTTGGGGCGGGAAGTTTTTGGGAAGGTGTCGATTTTTCAAGACATCCGCGGGTTATTGAAGTGGTGACTCGTCTACCTTTCCAAAATCCAGAAGATCCCTTTACTAAAAAGATGAATCAAGAACTTCGTTTGGAAGGAAAAAATCCTTTTTACGATTATCAGCTTCCTATGGCCATTATTCGTCTTAAGCAAGCGATTGGACGAACCATGCGCCGAGTTGGTCAACGCTCCGCAGTTTTGATTTTAGATAGCCGTATGTCAAGTAAACGATATGGCAAACAAATCAGCAAGGCTCTGTCTCGTACCAGTCGAGTAAGGAATATTAGCCGAGAGCAAGTATTCTCAAAAGTTCAAGAATTTTTAAATAAACAATGAAATGAATACCTGAAAGAATGAAGGAGGCCTTTTATGAAACGTTCTCTCGACTCTAGGGTCGATTATAGTTTAATATTACCAGTATTTTGTTTGTTGGTGATTGGAGTTGTAGCTATTTATATAGCAGTTAGTCATGACTACCCAAACAATGTTTGGTCCATACTTGGACAACAACTGGCTTGGATATCGCTAGGGATTGTTTTTAGCTTCATAGTCATGTTTTTTAACACAAAATTTCTCTGGCAGTCCACGCCTTATTTATATGGACTCGGTCTAGCCTTGATGGTCTTGCCTTTAGTCTTCTACAAGCCGAGTTTAGTAGCTGCAACTGGTGCGAAAAACTGGGTGTCAATCGGTGGTTATACACTTTTTCAACCCTCCGAATTCATGAAGATATCCTATATTTTGATGCTGGCATACGTTATCGTAACCTTTACCAAGAAACATAAAGACAAAGAACGAACGATTGGTTTAGATTTTTTATTAATTTTGTGGATGATTGTTTTCACGATGCCAGTTATGGTTTTGCTAGCCTTGCAAAGTGACCTTGGTACAGCTATGGTTTTTGTCGCAATCTTTGCAGGACTTGTCTTATTGTCTGGTGTTTCTTGGAAGATTATTATTCCAATTTTTGTAGCAGTTGTATCGGCGATTGCAGGATTCCTAGCAATCTTTATCACAAAAGACGGGCGTGCCTTTATGCATCAGATTGGGATGCCAACTTATCAGATAAATCGTATCCTAGCTTGGCTCAATCCCTTTGATTATGCCCAAACGACTACCTATCAACAGGCGCAGGGTCAAATTGCGATTGGTAGCGGTGGAATTTTTGGTCAAGGCTTTAATGTGTCTAATCTCCTTATTCCAGTCCGCGAGAGTGATATGATTTTCACAGTAATTGCGGAAGATTTTGGATTTATTGGTTCAGTTGTAGTGGTTGCACTCTATCTACTGCTCATCTATCGCATGTTAAAGATTACCCTAAAATCCAATAATCAATTTTATACCTACATCTCAACTGGATTTATCATGATGCTCTTGTTCCATATCTTTGAAAATATTGGTGCGGTTACTGGTCTTCTTCCTCTGACAGGGATTCCTTTGCCCTTTATTTCCCAAGGGGGATCAGCTATTATCAGTAATCTAATTGGTGTCGGTTTGCTGTTATCGATGAGCTACCAAACCCATTTGGCTGATGAAAAGAGTGGTCGAACAAGATTCAAACGTAAAAAAGTTGTATTGAAAAAAGTGAAATAAGGAGGTCGCTATGCCTAAAGTTGCAGTTATCCTAGCAAATGGTTTTGAAGAAATTGAAGCCTTGACGGTCGTAGACGTCATGCGCCGCGCAAATATCACCTGCCATATGGTAGGATTTGAAGATAAAGTGACAGGTTCACATGCCATTCAAGTTCAGGCTGATCGAGTGTTTGATGGTGATTTATCAGAGTATGACATGATTGTCCTTCCAGGAGGTATGCCTGGCGCTGCCCACTTGCGGGACAATGAACAATTAATCACTGAACTTCAAAAATTTGAGAAAATCGGTAAAAAGGTGGCAGCCATCTGTGCTGCTCCAATTGCTTTGAATCGAGCTGGTCTCCTAGAAGGAAGAAACTTCACCTGCTATGATAGAGTCCAAGAACAAATTGCTGGCGGTCACTACCACAAAGAAACAGTCGTAGTGGATGGAAATATCATTACGAGCCGTGGACCAGCAACAGCTTTAGTCTTTGCTTACTACTTGGTTGAAACACTGGGCGGAGATGCTGAGTCTCTAAGAAATGGCATGCTCTACACAGACCTATTTGAAAAATAATGAACAAACGGAGGAGAATCTTTCTTGATGGAGAAGATTCTTCTCTTTTTTAATGGCAAAAACCAAGGTAAACATCGCTTTTTTTTATAAAAAATGGTATAATGAAGGGTATGAAATATCACGATTACATCTGGGATTTAGGTGGAACCCTGCTTGATAATTATGAAACTTCTACAGCAGCTTTTGTAGAAACATTAGCAGAGTTCGGGATTGAGCAGGAACACGATAGTGTTTACGAGGCTTTGAAGATATCGACTGCCTTTGCTATCGAAAAGTATGCTCCAGGTATTGAAAACTTTCTTGAGAAATATAAGGAAAATGAAGCCCGTGAGCTTGAACACCCAGTTTTATTTGATGGGATTCCGGCACTCTTGGAAGAAATATCAAACCAAGGTGGCCGTAATTTCTTGGTTTCTCATCGAAACGATCAGGTATTGGAGATTTTAGCAAAAACTGAGATAGCTCCTTACTTTACAGAAGTAGTGACGGCTAGTTCAGGTTTTAAACGCAAGCCTGATCCTGAATCGATGATTTATTTACGTGATAAGTATCATATAACGTCAGGTCTAGTCATTGGTGACCGTGCCATTGATGTAGAAGCAGGACATGCTGCAGGCTTAGATGCCTATCTCTTTGAGGATATTGTGTCCTTAAAACAAGCAATAGACATGTAAGAAAAAGGGGAAAAATGACAGAAGATATTAAAAACCAACAGGCACAAGATTATGATGCCAGTCAAATTCAAGTTTTGGAAGGTCTGGAAGCTGTTCGTATGCGTCCAGGGATGTACATCGGTTCAACTTCGAAAGAGGGTCTTCACCACCTAGTCTGGGAAATTGTAGATAATTCTATCGATGAGGCCTTGGCAGGATTTGCTAGTCATATCGAGGTCTTTATTGAACCTGATGATTCCATTACAGTTATCGACGATGGGCGTGGTATCCCTGTTGATATCCAAGAAAAAACAGGTCGTCCTGCAGTTGAAACAGTCTTCACAGTTCTTCACGCCGGAGGTAAATTCGGCGGTGGCGGATATAAGGTATCTGGTGGACTCCATGGTGTAGGTTCATCTGTTGTAAATGCTCTTTCTACTCAGTTGGATGTTCGTGTTCATAAAAATGGAAAGATTCATTACCAAGAATACCGTCGTGGTCATGTTGTTGCAGACCTTGAGGTGATCGGGGATACGGATAAAACAGGGACAATCGTTCACTTTACTCCAGACCCAGAAATTTTTACTGAGACAACGACATTTGATTTTGATAAATTAAATAAACGTATTCAAGAGCTAGCCTTTTTGAACCGCGGGCTTCAAATCTCTATCACTGACAAACGTGAAGGACTTGAACAAACTAAGCATTATCACTACGAAGGCGGGATTGCGAGCTACGTTGAGTACATCAACGAAAACAAGGATGTTATCTTTGATACACCAATCTACACAGATGGTGAAATGGATGATATTACAGTGGAAGTCGCGATGCAGTACACAACGGGTTACCACGAGAATGTCATGAGTTTCGCTAACAATATTCATACCCATGAAGGTGGAACACATGAGCAAGGTTTCCGCACAGCCTTGACTCGTGTCATTAACGACTATGCTCGCAAGAACAAACTCCTAAAAGATAACGAGGATAACCTTACAGGTGAGGATGTCCGTGAAGGATTGACTGCTGTTATCTCTGTGAAGCATCCAAACCCTCAGTTTGAAGGGCAAACTAAGACCAAACTTGGAAATAGTGAAGTTGTGAAGATTACCAATCGCCTCTTCAGCGATGCATTTTCTGACTTCCTTTTGGAAAATCCACAGATTGCTAAGCGAATCGTCGAAAAAGGGATTTTGGCTGCCAAAGCGCGTGTTGCTGCCAAGCGTGCGCGTGAAGTTACACGTAAGAAATCTGGTTTAGAAATTTCAAATCTTCCAGGAAAATTAGCGGACTGTTCATCAAACAATCCAGCTGAAACTGAACTTTTCATCGTCGAAGGAGACTCTGCAGGAGGTTCTGCAAAATCAGGACGCAATCGTGAGTTCCAAGCCATCTTACCAATTCGTGGTAAAATCCTTAACGTTGAAAAAGCGAGCATGGATAAGATTTTAGCTAATGAGGAGATTCGTAGTCTTTTCACAGCTATGGGAACAGGATTTGGCGCTGAGTTCGATGTTAGCAAAGCTCGCTATCAAAAACTGGTTATCATGACAGATGCTGATGTCGATGGAGCCCATATTCGCACTCTCTTGTTAACTCTGATTTATCGTTATATGAAACCCGTTCTAGAGGCTGGTTATGTTTATATCGCTCAACCACCAATTTACGGTGTCAAAGTTGGTAGTGAGATTAAAGAATATATTCAACCTGGCGCAGACCAAGAAATCCGCCTACAAGAAGCCCTGGCTCGCTACAGCGAAGGTCGTTCTAAACCAACCATTCAACGTTATAAAGGTCTTGGAGAGATGGATGACCACCAACTTTGGGAAACTACGATGAATCCTGAACATCGTCTCATGGCTCGTGTATCAGTAGATGACGCTGCAGAAGCAGATAAGGTTTTTGATATGCTCATGGGTGATCGAGTAGAACCACGTCGAGAATTTATCGAAGAAAATGCTGTTTACAGTACTCTTGACGTATAAAAATATTAGGAAATAGTTCCCAAGGTTTGAAAAATATGATATAATCATTACAATTGTGTCATGTATAAAAGGAGTTTGATATGTCAAATAATCAGTTGATTATTACTTTGATTGGAATTGCAGTCCTGCTTCTTATTTCTTTTACAGTAGCAATTTTGCTACGTAAACGAAATGAGAGTAGGCTTGCAGCTTTAGAAGAAAAAAAAGAAGAACTATATAACCTTCCTGTTAATGATGAGGTAGAGGTTGTAAAAAACATGCATCTGATCGGTCAAAGTCAGATTGCTTTTAGAGAATGGAACCAAAAATGGGTAGATTTGTCTCTTAACTCTTTTGCAGATATCGAGAATAACCTCTTTGAAGCTGAAGGATACAATAACTCATTCCGTTTCTTGAAAGCTAAGCACCAGATTGATCAAATTGAAAGTCAAATCCAACTTGTTGAAGAAGATATTGCAGCAATTCGTAATGCCTTGTCTGAGTTGGAAAAACAAGAGTCAAAAAATAGTGGACGTGTTCTGCATGCCCTAGATTTATTTGAGAAACTACAAAACACTGTAGCTGAAGATCCTGAAAAATATGGTCAAGCTCTTCCAGAAATTGAAAAACAATTGGAGAACATCCAATCTGAGTTTTCTCAATTTGTAACCTTGAATTCATCGGGAGATCCGGTTGAAGCAGCAGGCATTTTAGATAACGCTGAAAATCATATTTTAGCTTTGACACATATCGTTGAAAGAATTCCAGCGATTGTCACTAAGCTTACTACTGAATTGCCAGAACAACTTGAAGATTTAGAAGCAGGTTACCGCAAGCTTTTAGATGAAAACTACCATTTTGTAGAAACTGATATCGAATCTCGTCTTCAACTACTCTATGAAGCCTTGAAGAATAATCACGAAAATATCCGTACATTGGAGTTGGATAATGCAGAGTATGAAAACACTCAAATCCAGGAAGAAATCAATGCACTTTATGATATTTTCACACGTGAAATTAAAGCACATAAAGCTTTTGAGAAATTGGTAACTACCCTTCCTACCTATCTTAAACACTTGAAAGAAAATAATCAGGTACTGGTTAAAGATATCGAACGTCTTGGGAAAACCTATTTGATTTCAGAAAGCGATGTGAATCGAGTTCGTCGTCTTCAAGCTGATATCTCAGCCTTGAATGCTACTGTTGAAGAAATGAATAATGCAGAGTCAGAAGTTTCAGAAGCATATTCTGTCTTACAAGAACGTTTGGAAAATCTCCAATCTACATTAAAAGATATTGAAGATGACCAAATCGGTGTTAGTGAGCGTCTCGTTCAAATTGAAAAAGATGACATCAATGCTCGTCAAAAAGCAAATGTATATGTCAACCGTCTGCATACGATTAAACGCTACATGGAGAAGAGAAATCTTCCAGGAATTCCACAAAAATTCTTGAAGCTCTTCTTTGATGCAAGCCACAGTACAGAAGACTTGATGGCTGAGTTGGAACAAGCGCAAGTGAATATCGAATCTGTGAATCTTATCCTTGAGATTGCGACAAATGATATGAATATGTTAGAAGAAGAAACATACAGTATCGTTCAAAATGCAACATTGACAGAACAATTGCTTCAATATTCGAACCGTTACAGATCATTTGATGATCGTATTCAACAAGCTTTCCAAGAAGCTTTGAATATCTTTGAAACAACATTTGATTACCAAGCATCTTTCGAAAAAATCTCTCAAGCATTAGAAGTTGCTGAGCCTGGTGTTACCAATCGATTCGTTACTTCTTATGAAAAAACAAGAGAAAGTATTCGTTTCTAATTTATAAAAGAATCCTAGATTTTTCTAGGGTTCTTTTACTTTTCTTTACTTATTTTAAATCTTTCCCTGCCATGTTTTCATTGAAATTATAGTTCATATTTGATATGATAAGACTATGACAAAAAAGAGATTACCCCAGAATAAAGTAAAGAAGAAAAATAATAAAAAGCTTGGCACTCTTGTCTTGCTTTTGTTTCTAACAATGTTAGCACTCGGTAGTGTGATTACCTATAAAGTGTTGAACAAGCAAGCCTTTGAACAGAAGATTGAGAGTCTCAAGAAGGAAAAAGATGACGCCTACTCCCAAGGAAGTCAAAAAGAGCATTTCCGCAAAGAAAAATCTGAAATTATCACCTATTATCCACTAGTAGGAGACAGCCTTATTTCCTCTGTCAAAGATATCATCGTAAAAGACATCACTGACAAAGTAGAAGGTAAAGAACAGTTGATTTTTTATTACTCAGAAAAAGGGGATTCCACTTTAACTGGGGTTGAAAATCGTTTGATAAAAAAACAGGCCTATGACTTAGCAAATTCTAATGTCGTTGAATTAGAAAATACTACTTTAGACCAGCTGTATCTGAAAGAGGATGGCTCTATCTTTACCATGGATCAACTCTTTACAGACCCATCCACAGCTAAAGAAAAAATCCTTGAGGGTGTTAAGTCAGCTCTCCAAGATAAAAAAATAGAGCAATCAATTGTTGACCAAGTTTCAGCTGATTTCTCAGCTGCAGAATTGTCAAGCTGGAAGTTTGCTTACAAAGATAGTCAATTGGTTCTATATCCAGTCAAAGCAATGACTAATATAGAAGAAATAGCAATGCCTATTTCAGATTTCTTTGATTATATTCAAACATCCTATCTAACAGAGAAAGATGCTGAACTTTATAAGAAAGTTCAAGCGGAAAAACATAAAAAAGTGGTAGCTCTTACCTTTGATGATGGTCCTGATGGTAATACAACACCACAAGCCTTGGACATCTTAGCTAAGTACAAAATCAAGGCAACCTTCTTTGTACAAGGAAAAAATATTGCAGGTAATGAAGCTATCCTCAAACGTATGCAGGCTGAAGGGCACGAAGTTGGAAACCATAGTTGGAACCATCCAGTTTTAACACAACTCTCATTAGAAGATGCTAAGAAACAAATTACGGATACAGAATCAGCAATCACTAGTGTTCTCGGAAAGAGTTCAAAATTGATGCGCCCACCATACGGTGCCATCTCAGATGATATCCGTAATAGTCTCGATTTGAGCTTTATTATGTGGGATGTCGATAGCTTAGACTGGAAGAGTAAAAACGAAGCTGCTATTTTAACAGAAATTCAACGTCAGACGACTGATGGTTCTATTATATTGATGCATGATATTCACCAGACGTCAGTAAATTCACTACCAAAAGTTATTGAGTATCTGCAGGGACAAGGGTATAGCTTTGTTACAGTCTCTGAATTACTAGGGAATCGTGAAAAACCACATGAGATATACTATTCTCGAAACCAATAGTTGAAATTAAATTCAAATATTAGAAAAAAATTAAAAAAGATTATTTTTATCTTGACAAGTAGGGAAAAACTTGATATCATATACAAGATGAGAAAAGCAGAAGTGAGAACTTCTCGCCTTGCGACTAACGTTGTCTGGCCCCTACAGATCAAGTTTCAGAAATGAACTATAATCATGTAGAGCGGATTTGCGTTAGCAAGTCCGCTCTTGTTTTTCTCTAAAATAAAAAAAGAGGTGAAAACCATAGCAAAGCAAGACTTATTCATCAATGATGAAATTCGTGTACGTGAAGTTCGCTTAATCGGTCTTGAGGGCGAACAATTGGGTATCAAACCACTTGGTGAAGCGCAAGCACTTGCGGACGACGCTAATGTGGACTTGGTTCTCATTCAACCTCAAGCTAAACCTCCTGTTGCGAAAATTATGGATTACGGTAAGTTCAAATTTGAGTACCAGAAGAAACAAAAAGAACAACGCAAAAAACAAAGCGTTGTGACCGTGAAAGAAGTTCGATTGAGCCCAGTTATTGATAAGGGTGATTTCGATACGAAACTTCGCAGTGCTCGCAAGTTCCTTGAAAAAGGGAACAAAGTGAAGGTTTCCATTCGCTTTAAGGGTCGTATGATTACCCATAAAGAGATTGGAGCAAAAGTTTTAGCCGATTTCGCTGAAGCAACTCAAGATATTGCTATCATCGAACAACGTGCTAAAATGGATGGTCGTCAAATGTTCATGCAGTTGGCCCCAGCAACTGACAAGAAATAATCTGTCAGAAAGTTAAAAAAAGGAGAAAATATCATGCCAAAACAAAAAACACACCGCGCATCAGCTAAACGTTTCAAACGTACAGGTTCTGGTGGACTCAAACGTTTCCGTGCTTACACTTCTCACCGTTTCCACGGAAAAACTAAGAAACAACGTCGTCATCTTCGTAAAGCATCTATGGTGCATTCAGGAGATTTCAAACGTATCAAAGCAATGCTTACTCGCTTGAAATAATCGCGTATTTGTAAGTTAACAATTCTAGGAAATATTGGAGGAAATATAAATGGCACGTGTTAAAGGTGGCGTTGTATCACGCAAACGTCGTAAACGTATTTTAAAATTAGCAAAAGGTTACTATGGAGCTAAACACATCTTGTTCCGTACTGCAAAAGAACAAGTAATGAACTCTTACTACTATGCATACCGTGACCGTCGTCAAAAGAAACGTGACTTCCGCAAATTGTGGATCACACGTATCAATGCGGCAGCTCGTATGAACGGACTTTCATACTCACAATTGATGCATGGTTTGAAATTGGCTGAGATCGAAGTAAACCGTAAAATGCTTGCTGACTTGGCTGTTAACGATGCAGCAGCTTTCACAGCTCTTGCAGATGCAGCAAAAGCAAAACTTGGTAAATAATTATTCATAAGACTGGTGCAAGTTTGTTCCAGTCTTTTTTAAACAAAGGAGAAAAGATGGCTTCAAAAATGTTACATACTTGCTTGCGAGTAGAAAATCTTGAAAAATCAATTGCTTTTTATCAAGATGCTTTTGGATTTAAGGAATTGCGTCGTCTAGACTTCCCAGAACACGCTTTTACCATTGTTTATCTAGGTCTTGATGGTGATGATTATGAATTGGAGTTGACTTACAACTATGATCATGGACCTTATGTTGTAGGTGACGGTTTTGCTCACATCGCTCTAAGCACACCTGACCTTGAGGCTCTTCATAAAGAACATAGCGACAAGGGTTACGAAGTGACAAATCCAAATGGACTTCCAGGAACACAACCAAACTATTACTTTGTCAAAGATCCAGATGGATACAAGGTAGAAGTGATTCGTGAAAAATAATAAAAACTCCTCATTTATCAAATTGAGCGAGACAATTTCACCTGACTTAGAAAAATTTGATAGAGAGCAGTGTAGGTCATTTATGTTAGTTCTTTTCAGATAAATGTTAGCGTTTATCTGAGACTAATATAGATGGCTTTTTCTATCTAGCTTAATGTGACAAATTGGGATATAATAAAAATAATTAAACAAATTAGTGGGAGAAAAAAATGTCAGACCAAAATCCAAATGTAGAGCTAAACAAAGAAGAAGATAAACTAATTGTAGAGGATAATTTAGTTGAAGATATGAAGAATGGTCCAAAAGCAGTCAAGAAAGCTTCGACTCTTCTATCTTTCTCATTTTATTTAGCACTTGCCTATATACTTCTATTTATAACTCTTGCTTTATTTACTGCTCCATGGGGAATTGTATTCTTGATTTTTCTAGGTCCTAATTTAATTGCTTACGTTATAGCAACTTTTTTAACTCGGATAGGAATTAAGAAAGTAAATAGAAATTTCTTGTATGCGAGTGCAGGATTTTATTTGCTCTCAGGACTTTTGGCATTCGACCCAGATTGGGAGATGTTTAGGGTCTTTCCTTATCTCTCACTAGTTCTAGTTTTAATCGGAATATTTTTAACGAAAGATACAAGTAACTAAGTTAAAAAAGCTAGGCGCAACTCTTCTTCGAACTTATTTCATATCATAAAACCATAGCCTTTAAGGCTGTGGTTTTTTAGTTTAATGATTAGAAAGAAATTGTGTTTCTATTTTTTAAAATGGTATAATAGAAAAAGAAAAAGGGAGGTGAGAAAGAATGATTGCCCAACTGGATACGAAAACTGTCTATAGTTTCATGGAGAGTATGGTTTCAATCAAGAGATATGTCAGCCTTGGGAAGGAATATGGCTATTCATCACTTGGAATCATGGATGAAGACAATCTCTATGGAGCCTATTATTTCATCAAAGAATGCCAGAAACAAGGAATTCAGCCTTTATTAGGCCTTGGGATGACAGTTCATTATAAAGAAGAAGTGCTTAATCTACGTTTTCTAGCCTTGTCAAACCGAGGTTATCAAAACCTGATGAAGTTGTCGTCTTTAAAGATGACAGGTAAAAAAGAATGGGCTGATTTCTATTCCTACCTTGAAGATATTTGTGTTATTGTTCCTTACTATCCTGAAATTGATTCCTTGGACTTGGGGCATGACTACTATATCGGAGTGTATCCAGATACACCTCAATCGAATTTTTCTCACCCCATTCTCCCTCTTTATCGTGTTAACTCTTTCGAGTCTGAGGATTTAGAAGCTCTACAGATGCTTAAAGCGATTAAAGAGAACGTGACCTTGAGAGAGGTTGATGTTCAATCTCAACAGGGCTTGTTTTTGCCTGCTGAACGTCTTGAACAGTTTTTTCTAGAGAAGTTTCCAATCGCACTGGATAATCTTGCAAGATTGGTCAAGGATACTTCCTACGAGATTGATAGTAGTCTCAAGCTTCCACGTTTCAATCCAGAAAGACCTGCTGTTGAGGAACTTCGGGAAAGAGCTATCAAGGGCTTGGAAGAGAAAGGTTTACTAGATTCAGTTTATCAGGTACGTTTAGAAGAAGAACTATCTGTGATTCATGATATGGGATTCGATGACTATTTCTTGGTTGTCTGGGACCTCTTACGTTTTGGTCGTTCTCAAGGTTATTATATGGGGATGGGACGCGGATCCGCAGTTGGAAGTTTAGTGGCCTACGCTTTAGATATCACTGGAATTGATCCTGTAGCTAAAAATCTTATCTTTGAGCGCTTCTTAAATCGTGAACGCTACACCATGCCAGATATCGATATTGATATTCCAGATATCTATCGCCCTGAGTTTATTCGTTATGTTCGTGACCGTTATGGTAGTATCCACGCTGCGCAGATTGTCACTTACTCGACCTTTGGAGCCAAGCAAGCCATCCGAGATATCTTCAAACGTTATGGTGTCCCTGAGTATGAGTTGACAGCTATTACAAAAAAAATAGGTTCTAAAGATACTCTAACGACAGCCTATGAAGGAAATCTTGGTTTTAGACAACTCATTCAAAGTAAGATTGAGTACCAAAAGGCCTTTTCTATTGCTAAAAAGATTGAAGGATATCCACGACAGACTTCTATCCATGCAGCTGGAGTCGTTATCAGTGATAAAAATCTAACAGATTATATCCCTCTCAAGTATGGCGAGGATATGCTGATTACCCAATATGATGCGCATGGAGTTGAAGGAAATGGCTTGCTCAAGATGGATTTCTTGGGCCTACGAAACTTAACCTTCGCTCAAAAAATGCAGGAGCTCTTATATGAAACTCAAGGTATTTCACTAAGAATTGAGGATATTGATCTTGAAGATAAGGCAACCTTAGCCCTCTTTGCTGCAGGTAAGACCAAGGGAATCTTTCAGTTTGAACAACCTGGAGCCATACGCTTATTGAAACGAGTGAAACCACAAAATTTTGAAGAAGTAGTGGCGACGACTTCCTTGAACCGACCAGGTGCGAGCGACTATATAGATAACTTTGTTGCCAGAAAACATGGTAAAGAAAAGGTTACGGTTCTGGACACTGTGCTAGAAGATATCTTAGCTCCGACCTATGGCATCATGCTCTACCAAGAACAGGTGATGCAAGTAGCTCAACGCTATGCAGGTTTCAGTCTTGGAAAAGCCGATATCTTGCGTCGTGCTATGGGGAAAAAGAATGCGGCTGAGATGCATCGAATGGAGGAGAGTTTTATTCAAGGCGCTCTCGAAAAAGGGCATGGACAAAAACAGGCTCAAGAAGTTTTTGCCGTAATGGAAAAATTTGCCGGTTATGGTTTTAACCGTTCGCACGCTTATGCATATGCTGCCTTAGCCTTTCAGCTTGCCTACTTTAAAACACATTTTCCAGCAATCTTCTATCAGGTCATGCTCAATTATGCCAGCGGGGATTATATCCTAGATGCGCTTGAAATGGGCTTTGAATTAGCTCCGCTTTCTATCAATACGGTTCCATATCAAGATAAACTAGCAGATAAGACAATTCATCTAGGACTTAAGAGTATTAAGGGAATGCCTCGTGATTTTGCCTACTGGATTATCGAGCATCGTCCATTTAGCAGTGTTGAAGATTTTATCACACGATTACCCAAAAATTATCAAAAGATTAGCCTCTTAACCCCTTTAGTGGAAGTAGGTCTTTTTGATGGATTTGATAAAAATCGTCAAAAAATCTTAACCAATCTACCAACTCTATTTATCTTTGTAGAAGAATTAGGTAGCCTCTTTGCGGATTCTAGCTATAGTTGGACAGATACAGAGGATTTTTCAAATATTGAAAAATTCCAAAAAGAGCAGGAATGGTTAGGAGTTGGCATCAGCCAACACCCATTGCTGGTTTTAGCGAAGAATCCTTTGTATCCTATTGTGAGTTTATCTGAGCTTTCCGAGGGACAGACAACAGCTACAGTGCTCGTTGAAATTCAGTATATCCGAGTGATTCGAACTAAAAAAGGTGAAAACATGGCCTTTTTGAAAGTTACCGATAGTAAAACAAGTCTGGAGGTCACTGTTTTTTCTGAACAGTACCGCCAATTTAAAAATCTCTTGCACGAAGGAAGTTTCTATTACCTAAATGGGAAAGTTCAAGCTAGGGACGGACGTCTTCAATTAGTTTTAAATAATTTAAAAGAGGCAGTGAGTGAGCGTTTTTGGATTCAAGTTCCCAATCATGACCACGATTCTGAAATTTATCATATTTTAGATCAGTACAAGGGACAAATTCCTGTTGTCATTCGTTATGAAAATGAACAAAAAAATGTTCTTTTGCCTGGTTATTTAGTTGCAAAAGACGCTGGCTTACAAGAATCTTTAAAACAGATTGTCATGAAAACGATTTATCGTTAAAAATCAATGAAAATAAAAGAATTTTAACTTTAAATATGGTATAATCAGTTAGAATGTTAAAAGAAAAAGGAGCAAAACCAAATGAAACGTATTGCTGTTTTGACTAGTGGTGGAGATGCCCCTGGTATGAATGCTGCCATTCGTGCAGTTGTTCGTCAAGCAATCTCAGAAGGAATGGAAGTTTTTGGTATCTATGATGGATATGCTGGTATGGTTGCTGGTGAAATTTATCCACTTGATGCTGCTTCAGTAGGAGACATCATTTCACGTGGTGGTACTTTCCTTCACTCTGCTCGTTACCCTGAGTTTGCAAAACTCGAAGGTCAACTTAAAGGGATTGAGCAATTGAAAAAACACGGTATCGAAGGTGTCGTAGTTATCGGTGGTGACGGTTCTTATCATGGAGCTATGCGCTTGACTGAGCATGGATTCCCTGCTATCGGACTTCCAGGAACAATTGATAACGATATCGTAGGTACAGACTTTACAATCGGATTTGACACTGCAGTAACAACTGCTATGGATGCGATCGATAAGATTCGTGATACATCGTCAAGTCACCGTCGTACTTTCGTCGTTGAAGTAATGGGACGTAACGCTGGTGATATCGCTCTTTGGGCAGGTATTGCAACTGGTGCTGACGAAATCATCATCCCTGAAGAAGGTTTCAAATTTGAAGATATCGTAGCAAGCATCAAAGCTGGATATGAACACGGTAAAAAACACAATATTATCGTTTTGGCAGAAGGTGTCATGTCAGCAGCTGAATTTGGTCAAAAACTAAAAGAAGCTGGCGATACAAGTGACCTTCGTGTTACAGAACTTGGTCACATCCAACGTGGTGGTTCACCAACTGCTCGTGACCGTGTATTGGCATCTCGTATGGGAGCACACGCTGTTAAACTCCTTAAACAAGGAATCGGTGGTGTCGCTGTCGGTATTCGTAACGAGAAAATGGTTGAAAATCCAATTCTTGGAACAGCAGAAGAAGGAGCTTTGTTTAGCCTAACAGCTGATGGTAAAATTGTCGTTAACAACCCTCATAAAGCTGATCTTGAACTTTCTGACTTGAACAAGAGCTTGTCATAATCAACTTTAACTAATCTGGTAAAATGACCATTAAAGGTCGAATTATATAAAGGAGTCACAAAAATCATGAACAAACGTGTAAAAATCGTTGCAACTTTGGGTCCTGCGGTAGAAATCCGTGGTGGTAAAAAATTCGGTGATGATGGATACTGGGGTGAAAAACTTGATGTTGAAGCTTCAGCTAAAAACATTGCTCAATTGATTGAAGCAGGAGCTAACACTTTCCGTTTCAACTTCTCACACGGTGACCACCAAGAACAAGGTGACCGTATGGCAACTGTTAAACTTGCAGAAAAACTTGCAGGTAAAAAAGTTGGTTTCCTTCTTGACACTAAAGGTCCAGAAATCCGTACTGAATTGTTCGAAGGTGAAGCTAAAGAGTACTCATACAAAACTGGTGAAAAAATCCGTGTTGCAACTAAACAAGGAATCAAATCAACTCGTGAAGTGATTGCATTGAACGTTGCTGGTGCTCTTGATATCTATGATGACGTTGAAGTTGGTCGCCAAGTATTGGTTGACGATGGTAAACTTGGTCTTCGCGTTTTAGAAAAAGACGACGCAAGTCGTGAATTCATCGTTGAAGTTGAAAATGACGGTGTTATTGCTAAACAAAAAGGTGTAAACATCCCTAACACTAAAATTCCTTTCCCAGCTCTTGCTGAACGTGATAACGCTGATATCCGCTTCGGTCTTGAACAAGGTATCAACTTCATCGCAATCTCATTCGTTCGTACTGCAAAAGACGTAAACGAAGTTCGTGCTATCTGTGAAGAAACTGGTAACGGTCACGTTCAATTGTTCGCTAAGATTGAAAACCAACAAGGTATCGATAACTTGGACGAAATCATTGAAGCTGCTGACGGTATCATGATTGCTCGTGGTGACATGGGTATCGAAGTACCATTCGAAATGGTTCCAGTTTACCAAAAAATGATCATCACTAAAGTAAACGCTGCTGGTAAAGTTGTTATCACTGCAACAAACATGCTTGAAACAATGACTGAAAAACCACGTGCGACTCGTTCAGAGGTATCAGACGTATTTAACGCTGTTATCGACGGAACTGACGCTACAATGCTTTCAGGTGAGTCTGCAAACGGTAAATACCCACTTGAGTCTGTTCGTACAATGGCTACAATCGACAAGAACGCTCAAACTCTTCTTAACGAATACGGACGTTTGAACTCAGATACATTTGAACGTAATTCTAAGACAGAAGTTATGGCATCAGCAGTTAAAGATGCAGCAAACTCAATGGATATCAAATTGGTTGTTACATTGACTAAGACTGGTCACACAGCACGTTTGATCTCTAAATACCGTCCAAATGCTGACATTTTGGCAATTACTTTCGATGAATTGACTGAACGTGGATTGATGTTGAACTGGGGTGTTATTCCAGTAACAACTGAACGTCCTTCAAATACTGACGATATGTTTGAACTTGCTGAAAAAATTGCTGTTGAGCAAGGTTTGGTTCAATCTGGTGACGATATCATTATCGTAGCTGGTGTGCCACTTGGAGAAGCTGTTCGTACAAACACAATGCGTATCCGTACTGTACGTTAATCAAAAAAACAAAAACCTATCTCATCAAGCTTTCGAGCTTATGTGATAGGTCTTTTTTTGTTGTAGAATATAAAGGAATTAAAAAAACTCTCTGGAAAACCAGAGAGCATGAGAGGCATCTCCATGTAAGAAACTGGTTCACACAATTTCTCAAGGTCCGCTCCTGCGTTATGACCTCCTTTGCGCAATTGTAGCTCTCGCTACATATCGACTCATCGCAGACTATATTGTACTATAGGGTCAATACTTTGTCAAGAAAAAAACAGCTCCTCAGATAGGAACTGCTGAATGATGCTAATTGCCGGGATCGAACCGGCGACCTCATCCTTACCATGGATGCGCTCTGCCTACTGAGCTAAATCAGCTTACTTTGAAAGTATACTATAGATTTAAGCTTTTGTCAATATACTAAATAGTATCTTAATTCATTGAAAAAAGCCCAAGTTTATTGCTTGGGCTTGTGAAGATTAGACTATTGTAATTGCTCTCTCTTTTTATCTGGGTTCCAAACAAAACTTGCAACAAAGGTAAAGAGGATTGTCAGAATTCCGATTATAATTGCTAGAATCAAGGCAGGGATACGGATGAGCCACCACAGTGGATTTGGCTTTTTATTGTTGTGCCACTGTTTTGTTTCCTCATCCAGGCGTTGAAATTCAGATTGGATACGGTCTGCAACCATCTCAATTCCCTCATCATTCATCTTTTTAATATCTGAGATATCAATCGGATTTCCGAAGTTCATATCAATACGTTCACGGCTGACAAGTCCTTTTAGAGTCATAGGGCCAGTATAAGTAACTGGCATGATGCGAACCTTAGCCATCTTCGCGATGAGGGCAACACCACCCTTAACATCGTTAGAATGACGACTACCACTTGGAAACATAATCAGTGAGCGATTGCTCTTTTTTAGAACATTAATTGGATATTTGATAGCAGAAGAACCTGGGTTATCACGGTCGATAGGGAAAGCACCACACATGCGAATCCACCAACCAAAGATGCGATTTGAAAAGAGTTCTTTTTTTGCCATAAAGACAAATTGCTTTGGTTTTGTTGCAAAAGCCATATATACTGGATCCCACCAGGTACGGTGTGGCGCAACAAGGATATAGTTTTCATCTAAACTTGGAATTTTTTCAGTATTGTGAAAGTGAGCATTTCCATTGATTGACCAT
Organism: Streptococcus sp. HMSC062D07; assembly: GCF_001814215.1. Lineage (NCBI taxonomy): Bacteria > Bacillati > Bacillota > Bacilli > Lactobacillales > Streptococcaceae > Streptococcus > Streptococcus sp. HMSC062D07. The sequence goes on along the minus strand of NZ_KV815326.1, from coordinate 63,103 downwards.
AGAATCAACATAACCAGCCCACGCAGATAAGTATAAAACATGATGTCTCCTTCAGTTCTCTTTCTTTTATTATACCTTATCATACTAGGACAGGCAAATGTTTTTTGTTTAGGCGGAACAGCTTTTTATATGAAATTAGAAATATTCAAAAAAAAATGATATGATAGAATTTATGGATAAAAATAAAATTATGGGCTTAAGCCAATCAGAAGTTAAAGATCGTCAGAAACAGGGACAGGTCAATGATTTCCAAGCTTCAGCTAGTACGAGTACATGGCAGATTGTGAAGAGAAATGTCTTTACTTTATTCAATGCTTTAAACTTTGCTATTGCCTTAGCGCTCGCCTTTGTTCAAGCTTGGAGCAACCTAGTTTTCTTTGCGGTTATCTGTTTTAATGCATTTTCTGGGATTGTAACCGAGCTACGTGCCAAACATATGGTTGATAAGCTCAATCTCTTGAATAAAGAAAAGATTATCACTATTCGTGATGGACAAGAGATCGCTCTGGATCCTGAGGAGCTTGTTTTGGACGATGTGATTCGCTTGTCAGCAGGGGATCAGATTCCAAGTGATGCCATTGTATTAGAAGGTTTTGCAGAAGTCAATGAAGCTATGTTAACGGGTGAGAGCGACTTGGTGCAAAAAGAAGTAGAAGACTTAATGTTGTCGGGTAGCTTTCTTGCGAGTGGGTCTGTCCTTGCTCAGGTTCATCATGTAGGGGCAGATAATTATGCTGCTAAACTCATGCTTGAAGCTAAGACAGTGAAGCCAATTAACTCTCGTATCATGAAATCGCTAGACCGGTTAGCTGGCTTTACTGGGAAAATCATCATTCCTTTTGGTATTGCTCTCTTGCTTGAAGCCTTGGCCTTAAAAGGTCTGCCACTCAAGTCTTCTGTAGTCAATTCATCTACAGCTCTTTTAGGAATGTTGCCTAAGGGAATCGCCCTTTTGACCATCACTTCTCTCTTAACTGCTGTTATCAAGCTTGGGTTGAAAAAGGTTTTAGTGCAGGAGATGTACTCTGTTGAAACCTTGGCGCGCGTAGATATGCTCTGCTTGGATAAGACAGGGACAATCACCCAAGGGAAGATGCAGGTTGAGACGGTCCTTCCTCTTACTCCAGCTTATAACAAAGATACCATTGCTAAAATACTAACCAGCTATATGGCACACAGTGAGGATAAAAATCCAACTGCCCAAGCTATTCGAAAGCGTTTTGCGGGAGAGGTAGCTTATCCGATGATTTCTAGCCTTCCATTTTCAAGTGATCGAAAATGGGGAGCAATGGAGTTGGAAGGTCTAGGAACTGTTTTCCTAGGCGCACCGGAGATGTTGTTGGATACTGAAGTTCCTGAAGCTAGAGAAGCTCTTGAACGAGGATCTCGTGTCTTGGTGTTAGCGCTCAGTCAAGAAAAACTTGGCCATCATAAGCCACAAAAACCATCTGATATTCAAGCCTTGGCTTTGCTTGAGATTCTAGATCCAATCCGAGAAGGGGCAGCTGAAACTCTAGACTATCTTCGTTCTCAGGAAGTGGGGCTGAAAATTATCTCTGGTGATAATCCAGTCACTGTTTCAAGTATTGCTCAAAAAGCTGGTTTTGCAGATTACCATAGCTACGTAGATTGCTCGAAAATTACTGATGAAGAGTTGGTTGCCATGGCTGAGGAGACAGCCATTTTCGGACGTGTCTCGCCTCATCAAAAGAAACTAATCATCCAAACTCTGAAAAAAGCAGGTCATACGACTGCTATGACAGGGGATGGTGTCAATGATATCCTAGCTCTCCGTGAGGCAGACTGTTCCATTGTTATGGCTGAAGGAGACCCAGCAACTCGTCAGATTGCAAATCTGGTTCTCTTGAATTCAGATTTCAATGATGTTCCTGAGATTCTCTTCGAAGGACGTCGTGTGGTCAATAATATTGCCCACATTGCGCCGATTTTCTTGATTAAGACAATCTATTCCTTCTTGCTAGCAGTTATCTGTATTGCCAGTGCTTTGTTGGGTCGTACTGAATGGATTTTGATTTTCCCATTCATTCCGATTCAGATAACTATGATTGACCAGTTTGTGGAAGGATTCCCACCGTTTGTATTAACTTTTGAACGAAATATCAAACCTGTGGAACAAAACTTCCTCAGAAAATCTATGCTTCGAGCTTTACCAAGTGCCTTGATGGTAGTCTTTAGTGTTCTCTTTGTTAAAATTTTTGGAACCAGTCAAGGCTGGACAGCCATTGAAATTTCGACACTTCTGTATTATCTATTGGCATCGATTGGTTTCATGTCTGTAGTTAGAGCTTGCTTGCCATTTAGTCTGTGGCGTGTGCTATTGATTATTTGGTCAGTTGGAGGTTTCCTTGGAACAGCTCTATTCCCAAGAATCCAAAAATTGCTTGAAATTTCAACACTTACAGGTCAAACATTGCCTGTCTATGGCATTATGATGCTCGTCTTTATTGTGATTTTCATACTTACAAGTCGTTATCAAGTTAAAAGATAAAGAAAGACTGCAATCCATGATTGCGGTCTTTTTTAGGTGCAGGATTGCCAGATAAAATATGGTATAATAAAGGGAAATAGAGTTTTTGAAAGTGAGAGAAGATGATTTCAAAGAGATTAGAAACAGTAGCTTCTTTTGTTCCCAAAGGAGCTGTTTTACTGGATGTCGGTAGCGACCATGCTTATTTACCTATTGAATTAGTTGAAAAAGGTCATATTGAAGCTGCCATCGCGGGTGAAGTTGTAGAGGGACCCTATCAATCTGCAGTTAAAAATGTTGAAAGTCATGGCTTAGCTGATAAAATCCAGGTTCGTTTAGCCAATGGTTTAGCAGCTTTCGAAGAAAGTGACCAGGTCTCTGTTATCACTATTGCAGGAATGGGTGGTCGTTTGATTGCTACGATATTAGAAGAGGGTTTGGACAAACTAGCCAATGTTGAGCGATTGATTCTTCAACCCAATAATCGTGAAGATGAGTTGCGTACTTGGTTACAAGAGCATGGATTTCAGATTGTAGCTGAAAGTATTTTAGAGGAAGCTGGAAAATTTTACGAGATTCTAGTAGTGGAAGCTGGGAAAATGAATTTATCAGCTAGCGATATCCGTTTTGGTACTTTTCTATCTAAAGAACTTAGCCCCGTATTTGTCCAAAAGTGGCAAAGAGAAGCAAGTAAGCTCGAATTTGCCCTTAGTCAAATTCCAGAAAAAAATCATGAAGAACGTCAAGTTTTAGTAGATAAAATTCAAGCCATCAAGGAGGTGCTCCATGAAAGCAAGTAAAGTGATTAAGCGTTATGAAACCTATTGCCCCCAAGAATTTTCTATGGAAGGCGATAATCGTGGACTGCAGATTGGAACTTTAGACAAGGACATCCAAAAAGTCATGGTTGCTCTTGATATACGTGAAGATACAGTGGCAGAAGCTATTGAAAAGGGTGTAGATTTGATTATCGTTAAGCACGCGCCTATCTTCCGTCCGATAAAGGACTTGGTTGCTAGTCGCCCTCAAAATCAGATTTATATCGACCTCATCAAGCACGACATTGCAGTTTACGTCAGCCATACCAATATTGATATTGTTGAAAACGGCCTTAATGACTGGTTCTGCCAACTATTGGATATTAAGGATACAACTTATCTACAGGAGACAGGTCCTGAACGTGGCATCGGGCGTATTGGCAATATTAAACCTCAAATGTTTGAAGAATTTGCTAGTCATGTTAAGGAAGTATTTGGTCTAGATAGTCTTCGTATGGTGTACTATAAAGATACTGATTTGCAAAAAACAATCTCAAGAGTAGCTATTTGTGGTGGCAGTGGGCAGTCTTTCTACTCTGATGCTTTAGCAAAAGGAGCTCATGTTTACATTACTGGTGACATCTATTACCACACTGCCCAAGATATGTTGTCAGACGGCTTGTTGGCTCTGGATCCAGGCCACTATATTGAAGTTCTCTTTGTTGAAAAAATTGCATCGTTCCTTAATGAATGGAAGGAAGAGAATGCTTGGTCTCTAGAGGTTATCGCAAGTCAAGCGTCCACCAATCCATTCCATCATATCTAATTAGAGGGTAAAGACAATGAAAAAAGTTGCCATTGTAGGTGCAGGAATTGTAGGGGCCACAGCTGCCTACTATCTTTCTAAGGAAGCTGATATCGAAGTAACTGTTTTTGATTTTGGACACGGCCAAGCAACCAAGGCTGCGGCAGGAATTATTAGTCCCTGGTTTTCTAAACGACGCAATAAGGCTTGGTATAAGATGGCGCGCCTAGGAGCTGATTTCTATGTCGATTTATTAGCTGACCTAGAAAAATCGGGTCAAAAAGTTGATTTTTACCAAGGTTCTGGTATCTTTCTTCTTAAAAACGATGACTCTAAGCTAGAGGAGCTCTATCAACTGGCTTTGCAACGTAGAGATGAATCTCCCTTGATTGGAGAATTAGCCATTTTGGACCAAGCGACTGCTAGTAACTTATTTCCCGGTCTAGAGGGATTTGAACGTTTACTCTATGCTTCTGGTGGAGCTCGAGTAGATGGGCAACTCCTAGTGAGTCGCTTACTGGGAACCAGTCAAGTGAAGGTCATAAATAAAGAGGTTAGTCTAACCCCCCTATCATCGGGCTATCAGATAGACAATCAAATGTTTGACCAAGTCATCTTATCCACAGGAGCTTGGCTTGGCCACATCTTAGAGCCCTTAGGTTATGAGGTGGATGTTCGCCCACAAAAGGGGCAACTCCGAGATTACCAAGTGCCACAAGACATGGGAGCTTACCCTGTAGTTATGCCGGAAGGTGAGTGGGATTTGATACCATTTCCCGGCGGTAAATTATCTCTAGGAGCTACCCATGAAAATGACATGGGATTTGACCTAACAGTTGATGAGAATTTGCTCCAACAAATGGCTGAAGCAGCAAGTTCGTTTTATCCTAGCTTAAAAGATGCAATGATAAGTGGTGAACGTGTGGGGATTCGTGCTTATACGAGTGATTTTTCGCCGTTTTTCGGACAAGTGCCAAACTTGTCAGGAGTATTTGTTGCGAGTGGATTAGGATCGTCAGGATTGACAACTGGACCCATTATAGGCTATCACCTAGCCCAAATGCTTCAAGGGGAAAGTGGAGTCTTGGATCCAGCGGATTATCCGACTGAAAGATATATTAAAGAGAAATAATCGTAAACTTTTTACCTAGTTTTTACGATAGGATTAGGATAGCAAATGACTTTCCCTATCAAAAATGGTAAAATGAAAAAAATGTTTCAAGAATAGAGGAAAAATGATGCAAGAAAAGATTTTGGTAACAGGTGGAGCAGGTTTTATCGGAACTCACACTGTCATTGAATTGGTCCAAGCTGGACACCAAGTAGTTGTCGTGGATAATTTGGTAAACAGTAGTCGTAAAAGTCTTGAAGTAGTCGAAAGAATCACTGGGGTAGAAATTCCTTTCTACGAGGCAGATATTCGTGACACAGATACACTTCGTGATATCTTCAAACATGAAGAGCCAACAGGTGTGATTCATTTTGCTGGTTTGAAAGCTGTAGGTGAGTCTACACGTATCCCGCTTGCCTACTATGATAACAATATAGCTGGAACTGTCAGTCTCTTGAAAGTTATGGAAGAGGCAAACTGTAAGAATATCATCTTCAGTTCATCAGCAACTGTTTATGGAGATCCACATTCTGTTCCAATCCTAGAAGATTTCCCACTTTCAGCTACCAACCCTTATGGCCGTACCAAGCTTATGCTGGAAGAAATCTTGACAGATATCCATAAAGCAGATTCAGAGTGGAACGTTGTCTTACTTCGTTATTTCAACCCAATTGGGGCACATGAGAGTGGTGACCTAGGAGAAAATCCAAACGGCATTCCAAATAACCTTCTACCGTATGTAACACAAGTTGCAGTTGGTAAGTTAGAACAAGTTCAAGTCTTCGGAAATGACTACGATACTGAAGATGGAACAGGTGTTCGTGACTATATCCACGTCGTTGACCTAGCAAAAGGACACGTTGCCGCCCTTAAGAAGCTTCAAAAAGGCTCTGGACTCAATGTGTATAACCTTGGTACTGGAAAAGGTTACTCAGTGCTTGAAATTATCCAAAATATGGAAAAAGCTGTTGGACGCCCAATTCCTTACCGTATTGTTGAACGTCGCCCTGGTGATATTGCAGCCTGCTACTCAGACCCAGCAAAAGCTAAGGAAGAGCTAGGTTGGGAAGCTGGACTTGGTATTACAGAAATGTGTGAAGATGCATGGCGTTGGCAGAGCAAGCATCCAAATGGATTTGAAGACTAATCGTTTGATTAAACAAAAAAAGAGGAAGTAATTCCTCTTTTCTTATAACTTTATATGTGGTTGAAATAAAAAATTTGCTTAGTGATTATGTGATAGAAAACGTCTTAAAAGAACACTTTATTTATTATTAAAATATCAGAAAAAATAAAAGTGAAATTGTATAAAAATAGCTAGCAAAAGACTATAATTTTCTAGAAAAATATGCTAAACTAGAAGAAGTGGAAATTAGAGATCAATGTTCCACCAAATTTTAAGATTCATCTATAATCAGAGCACGAGTAGGGCAATTTTTAACGGCTTCTAAAACATCGTCGCTACAAGAAATTTCTCTTTCTGATTGCTTAGGATCATCGAAAAAACGGACAATACCATTATCATGGTAATCAAATAATTCTGAATAAGTTTGGCAGAGCCCACAAGCGATGCAACGTTCAGGTATAAGTCTAATCTTCATATTTATATTGTAATAAGAAACTAAAAAAAACTCAAGGAGTAAGGTATGGAAAAGGAACCGTGGCAAGAAGATATTTATGAAAACCAAGAAGAGGAATCAAGAACAGAACGCCGTCAACGAAACAAAAATGATTCAGGTGTCATTGCGAATCATATTTTAACTGTTTTGGCTGTTCTTTTCTTTGTCATTGTTGTTGGTATGGTAGTTGTATTGGTCTACTTGTCATCAGGTGGAAGCAACCGTACTTCAGCTCTGAAAGATTTTTATGATTCTTCAGCTCCAAAAGTAGAAGAAGTTACAACAGTTGCTACAACTACTCAGTCAACAGAAGCAGAGACAACTCAACAAGAACATACAGAGGCGCATACTGATTCTGAAGGAACAATTACAGTCTTGCCAGGAGAGGGTGAAGCAGCCATTGCTGCTCGAGCTGGAATCTCCATTGCTCAACTTGAAGCTTTAAACCCTGGTCATATGTCTACTGGAACTTGGTTTGCAAATCCTGGTGATGTCCTTAAGACAAGATAGGAGTGACAATGAAAACAATTCAGATTGCTATTGATGGGCCAGCTTCCAGTGGTAAGAGTACAGTAGCTAAGATTATCGCTAAAGACTTTGGCTATACTTATCTGGATACGGGTGCTATGTATCGTGCTGCCACTTACATCGCTTTGAACAACCAAATAAGTCCAGAGGAGTCTTCACGACTTCTTGAATTACTGGAACAATATCCGATTAGCTTTGGTCGCGCTGAAACAGGAGAACAGCTTGTTTTTGTTGGAGATGTCGATGTAACAAATCCAATCCGAGAAAATGAAGTAACCAATGCTGTTTCTGCCTTTGCTGCTATTCCAGCTGTTCGTGAAAAATTGGTAGCCCTTCAGCAAGAAATTGCCCGACAAGGTGGTATCGTTATGGATGGCCGCGATATTGGAACAGTAGTCTTGCCTCAGGCTGAATTGAAGATTTTTCTAGTAGCATCTGTAGATGAGCGTGCGGAACGTCGCTACAAGGAAAATCTTTCAAAGGGAATCGAAACAGATTTGGAAACTTTGAAAGAAGAGATTGCTGCGCGTGATTATAAAGATAGTCATCGTGAAACTTCACCTCTCAAGCAAGCTGAGGATGCAATCTATTTGGATACGACTGGCCTCTCTATTTTAGAAGTTGTTGAAAAAATTAAATCAGAAGCTCAAAAACATCTATAAGAACTATAAAAACGATGAACTGAATTTCGGTTTGTCGTTTTTTTATCATGATTTGTCAAATAGTCTGTTTTAAGGTATAATAGTTGCTGTTGAAGAAAATTTGACATTCAAATAATCATAAATTTTTTAAGGAGATAACATGAGTCAATTACCAAATTGCCCAAAATGTAATTCAGAATATGTATATGAAGATGGCGCACTTCTTGTTTGTCCAGAATGTGCTTATGAGTGGAATCCTGCTGAACAAGCAGAAGTTGAAGAAGGCATTGTTGCTATTGATGCAAATGGAAACAAACTAGCTGATGGAGATACAGTAACCTTGATTAAAGATTTGAAGGTTAAAGGTGCTCCTAAAGACCTCAAACAAGGAACTCGTGTGAAAAACATCCGTATTGTTGAAGGTGACCACAACATTGACTGTAAGATTGATGGTTTTGGTGCTATGAAGCTTAAATCAGAATTTGTGAAGAAGATTTAATCATGATTAAAAATGAAAAAGTAATATTTTATAGTCGTATCTTTTTATTTATAGCAGCCTTTACCGGTGTATACTTGGAGATCACCAAACGCGGTGGTTTAGGGATGTTGCTTTACTACACAGTACTTTCTAACCTTTTGGTTGTACTTTTTACAGGTTATCTTTTGTTAAAGATGCGTAGTGGCGGTGATAGTTGGCAGAATCCTGGTATTCTACGTCTCAAAGGTGGCGTCACTATGAGTATTATGATTACTTGTGTCATCTATCATTTCATGCTAGCTCCCTTGACGACAGATTTTTACCGTTTGGAAAATTTCCTTTGCCATTATATTGTCCCTCTCTGGTTTTTAGCAGATACAATTATTTTTGATAAGAGTCGTCAATATAAGTTAGTTGATCCCATGCTTTGGACTAGCCTTCCTTTGCTTTATATGATTTTTGCCCTTTTAAACGGTTTTGTTTTAAAGATGGATGTCCCTAATGCTAAGGATAGTCCCTTCCCTTATTTCTTTTTGAATGCTACCAAACATGGTTGGGGCTTTGTCTTTAAATGGGCAGCAACTATCTTTGTTGCCTACATGGTTTCAGGATATCTCTTTTATCTTATAAAAAGTATTAAAAAAACTAAGAAATAAAAAGTACCCAATGTGGGTGCTTTTTTTGTGATAGAGATAATTGTACCCGGACAAATCGATTTATTTTATCTTGTTATGCAGTCTTTTATACCTTACAATAAAACTGTAGCTACCAATACAACTATTGAGGATGAAAAAAATGACTGAAAATCGTTATGAATTAAATAAGAATTTGGCACAGATGCTTAAAGGTGGCGTCATCATGGATGTCCAAAACCCTGAACAAGCAAGAATTGCTGAGGCTGCAGGTGCGGCAGCAGTTATGGCTTTGGAACGAATCCCAGCTGATATTCGTGCAGCAGGTGGTGTCTCTCGCATGAGTGATCCAAAGATGATTAAGGAAATCCAAGAAGCAGTCAGCATTCCAGTTATGGCTAAGGTTCGAATTGGGCATTTTGTTGAAGCACAGATTTTAGAAGCTATCGAGATTGACTATATCGATGAGAGCGAAGTTCTATCTCCAGCTGACGATCGTTTCCATGTGGACAAGAAAGAATTTCAAGTTCCTTTTGTTTGTGGTGCTAAAGACCTAGGAGAAGCCTTGCGCCGTATCGCTGAAGGAGCTTCTATGATCCGTACAAAAGGGGAACCAGGAACAGGAGACATCGTTCAGGCGGTTCGTCATATGCGTATGATGAATCAAGAAATTCGCCGCATTCAAAACCTCCGTGAGGACGAGTTATATGTTGCTGCAAAAGAACTCCAAGTACCTGTAGAATTAGTTCAATATGTCCACGAAAATGGGAAATTACCAGTTGTCAACTTTGCAGCTGGAGGGGTTGCAACACCAGCGGACGCTGCTCTTATGATGCAGCTAGGTGCAGAAGGTGTGTTTGTTGGCTCAGGGATTTTCAAATCAGGTGATCCTGTTAAACGTGCGGCAGCAATTGTCAAAGCTGTTACCAATTATCAGAATCCTCAAATTCTGGCTCAAATTTCGGAAGACTTGGGAGAAGCCATGGTTGGTATCAATGAGAATGAAATCCAAATTCTCATGGCGGAGCGAGGAAAATAGATGAAAATCGGAATCTTGGCCTTGCAAGGTGCCTTTGTAGAACACGAGAAAATGCTTGCTCAACTAGGAGTTGAAAGTATTGAACTGCGAAACCTAGAAGATTTTCAGCAACATAGAAGTGAGCTATCAGGATTGATTTTGCCAGGCGGTGAGTCAACGGCCATGGGGAAACTGTTGCGAGATCAGCAGATGCTAATTCCTCTAAGAGAGGCTATTCTCAATGGTTTACCAGTCTTTGGAACTTGTGCGGGTTTAATTTTGCTAGCAAAACAAATCACTTCTAAAGAGGAAAGCCATCTAGCAACCATGGACATAGTAGTAGAGCGCAATGCCTATGGACGTCAGCTAGGAAGCTTTTATACAGAAGCTGACTGCAAGGGCGTTGGAAAAATTCCAATGACTTTTATCCGTGGCCCGATTATCAGTAGTGTTGGTGAGGATGTTGATGTTTTAGCAATTGTGAACGATCAAATCGTTGCGGCACAAGAAAAAAATATGCTGGTAACCGCCTTTCATCCTGAATTGACAAATGATCTTCGCCTGCATCAGTACTTTATAAATATGTGTAAATAAAAAAAGAAGTTGGGATTTTTCCAACTTCTTTTTTACATGTAATAAACAATAGCAATGTATTGGAGAGCAGAGGCTGCTAGAATGAAGAGATGCCAAATCATATGGAAGTATGGTTTCTTTTTAGCGTAGAATCCAGCGCCAACTGTATAGCAAAGGCCACCTGATACCATAAGACTCCAAAACATTGAACTTGTCTGACTGATGATTGCTGGTAAGATAGCCAATACAAGCCATCCCATGATGAGGTAAAGGATGAGACTGAATTTTTCATTAACCTTCTTGGCAAAGATTTTATAAAGAATACCGAAAATAGTTGTCCCCCACTGAATGGCGATAATCAGATAACCAAACCAATTATTCATCAGGGTTAAAACCACTGGTGTATAAGAACCTGCAATCGCAACGTAAATCATAGAATGGTCAATAATTCGTAACACATATTTATGAGTTGAACCATAAGCCATAGAATGATAAATAGTTGATGATAAGAACATGAGAAAGAGGCTGATGACGAAGATGGAAACTCCGATAGACGATAAGAAACCATGAGCCTCATAACTGTAAGTAGATGAAATGGGTAGTAGGATGAGCATGATAAATGCTCCTACAGCATGGGTGACACTGTTGGCAATTTCTTCTCCAAAACTAAGTCGTTTACTAAGTTTGAAACTAGTATTCATTTGTTTCCTCCTCTTGAGTTTCTGTATAGACTAGTGTAAGTGTTTGATGATAGAGTTTGACCGTTTGGCAGCTTGCCTGGATAATGGGATTAGCTGGATCAATATCTTCATTCATATAGTCCACAAAAGCATTGTAAAGTTCTTCTGAATTAGTGTCTGTGTGAAGGGTATTAAGGGTTTGAGCAATTTCTTGGATAGAAAAAACGGACTTGAGAGTGGTAATAGCAATCAATCGTGCGATTTGTTTGCGTTGGTATTTTTTCTTTTCAGGTTTACTGATATAACCGTGTTTGACATAGTTGTTCACCATGGATGCTGTCAAACCTTTCTCCTTGTCAGGAGAAGCTGGAGGACAGATTTGATTGACATAGAGCAGAACCTGGTCCAGATAGAGATTGATACTTGGAATTTCTTCCCATTTTGGATAGGAAAAAGTAGTATTCATTTCCAACTCCTTTTTATCTAGTTTTAATAACTAGATTATAAAATATTAGAAATAATAAGTCAAGTTTCAAGTGCTTGTAGAAAGAAATAATTTATGCTATGATGAGAGAAAATAGTATGAAAAGAGGATAAATGATGGAGATTCGCTTAGCCTTTCCAAACGAAGTTGATGCAATTATGCAAGTGATTGAGGGAGCCAAGAAATATTTGGCAGAAGCTGGTAGCACTCAGTGGCAAAACGGCTACCCAGATGCAGATACCATTATTGAAGATATCATCTCTGGTCAAGCTTATGTAGCCTTAGACGAAGGCGACCTCTTAGTCTATGCAGCAGTGACTAAGAGCCCAGAAAAAGCTTATGAAGCAATCTATGATGGCAACTGGGAGGGGAATGAAGCAGAATACTTAGTATTTCACCGTATTGCCGTTGCTAGAGATGCGCAAGGTCAAGGTGTTGCTCAGACCTTTTTAGAAGGCTTGATTGAAGGCTTCGATTACCTAGATTTTCGTTCAGATACACACGCTAAAAACATAGCCATGCAGCATATCTTTGAAAAACTTGGCTTCAAACAGGTTGGTAAAGTTCCAGTAGACGGGGAACGCTTGGCCTATCAAAAATTAAAATCAAATGTCTAAGAAGTATGTAAAGATGCTATACAAGTCACCGATTGGCCCCCTATCTCTGGTAGCAGATGACCACTATTTGTTTGGGATATGGATTGAAGAAGAGAGCGATTTTGAGAAGGGGTTATCTGAAAATGATGTGACTGTTGTTGAAAGTCATCCCATTTTAAATCAAATTACTTCCTATTTAGAGACTTATTTTAAGGGGCAAGATCAAGACTTATCTGGATTACCTTTAGCTCCTGTCGGTAGTGACTTTGAAAAAAGAGTCTGGAACTACTTGCGAGGAATTCCTTTTGGTCAGACAGTTACTTATGGACAAATAGCTAAGGACCTGCAAGTAGCTTCTGCCCAAGCAGTCGGAGGAGCAGTAGGTCGCAATCCCTGGTCTATCCTTGTACCTTGTCACCGTGTGCTAGGTGCTGGAGGACGTCTGACAGGCTATGCTTGGGGACTCGAAAAGAAGGCTTGGCTCTTGAGGCATGAAGGTGCAAGTTATCAAGAAAATAAAAAATAGAAAGAGAAAAAATGTTAGAATTTATCGAATATCCAAAATGTACAACTTGTAAAAAAGCTAAGAAAGAATTAGATCAACTCGGACTAGAATATCAGGATGTTCATATCGTTGAAGAGACTCCGAGTGAAAAGGTCATTTTAAACTGGCTCGAAACTTCGGGATTTGAATTGAAGCAATTTTTTAATACTAGTGGAATCAAATATCGTGAACTCGGATTGAAAGATAAGGTTGGAACATTGTCTAACAAAGAAGCAGCCAAACTCTTGGCCAGTGATGGTATGCTGTTAAAACGTCCAATACTTGTTGAAAATGGTCTTGTAAAACAAATTGGCTATCGTAAAACATACAATAACTTGGATTTGAATTAGTTTTTTTCTATCTCCTTGATAGATAAAATATATAACCTCCCACTTTTAAAGTATGATAAACTAGAGGGTAGATGAAATCTGATATGCTCGTAGCAAATATTTTTAATTAGAGCATAAGTATGATAGAATGAATCATTATCTTGAGAGGATGTTTCTATGAATGTTACAACGATTTTAGCATCTGATTGGTATCAAAATTTGATGCAATATATTCCAGATGGCAAACTTTTTAGTTGGCGTTCTGTCTTTGATGGGATTCCAAGAATTGTACAGCAATTACCTACAACATTGATGTTAACGGTATTTGGTGCCTTTTTTGGTATCATGCTAGCCCTAGTCTTTGCTATCGTGAAAATCAACCGAGTTAGATTTATTTACCCATTACAAGCTTTTTTTGTTAGTTTCCTAAAAGGAACCCCAATTTTAGTTCAACTGATGTTGACTTATTACGGGATTCCATTAGCTTTGAAAGCCTTGAATCAACAATGGGGAACTTCTCTGAACATTAATGCTATTCCAGCAGCAACATTTGCGATTGTGGCTTTTGCTTTTAACGAGGCAGCCTATGCCAGCGAAACTCTTCGTGCGGCAATTCTTTCTGTAAATCCAGGTGAGATTGAAGCTGCTCGTAGTCTTGGTATGACACGTGCGCAAGTTTATCGTCGTGTGATTATTCCCAATGCAGCAGTAGTTGCAACACCAACCTTGATTAACTCCTTGATTGGCTTGACCAAGGGGACTTCCCTAGCTTTCAGTGCAGGTGTTGTAGAAGTCTTTGCCCAAGCTCAGATTTTGGGTGGTGCAGACTATCGTTACTTTGAACGTTTCATCTCAGTAGCTCTCGTCTACTGGGTGGTAAATATCGTTATTGAAAATCTTGGCCGTTTCATTGAAAGAAAAATGGCTATTACAGCACCAGATAATGTTGAGACAGATGTGAAAGGAGAGCTTCGCTAATGATTAAAATTTCAAATTTAAGCAAATCCTTTTCAGGTCAAACTGTTTTGGATCATCTGAATTTAGATATTCAAAAAGGAGAAGTTGTTGCCTTAATTGGTTCTTCAGGAGCTGGGAAATCAACTTTTCTTCGTAGCCTAAACTATCTAGAAACTCCTGATAGTGGAAGTATTCAGATTGATGATTTCAAAGTTGATTTTTCTCAAATTACGCAAGAAGAAATTCTAACTCTTCGTCGTAAATTATCGATGGTTTTCCAACAGTTTAATTTATTTGAGCGTAGAACAGCGCTAGACAATGTTAAAGAAGGCTTGGTGGTAGTTAAAAAATTATCGGACGAAGAAGCGACTGAAATTGCTAAGGAAGAACTAGCTAAGGTTGGGCTTTCTGATCGTGAACAGCATTATCCGCGTCACTTGTCTGGAGGACAAAAACAACGGGTCGCTATAGCTCGTGCTCTAGCCATGAAACCAGACGTCTTACTCTTGGATGAACCGACTTCAGCACTGGACCCAGAATTGGTTGGTGAGGTAGAAAGATCGATTGCTAATGCTGCAAAATCAGGTCAAACTATGGTTTTGGTTAGTCACGATATGTCATTTGTTGCTCAAGTAGCTGATAAGGTTTTATTCTTGGATAAAGGAAAGATTATTGAATCTGGAACACCGGATGAGATTATCAACCATCCTAAAGAAGAACGAACAAAAGAGTTCTTTGCTAGTTACAAACGGACCTATATCTGATATAATAGAAGATAAGAAAAACTCAGTTGGCTAAGCTAACTGGGTTTGCTCTTTAAAAATAATAGAAATGAGAGAGAGCATGCTAGTTCAGCTATTTGCTTTGTATTTAGAGAGTTTGGTTTTGACGATTTTACTAGTCTTGGTTGTCTTAGGGATTTGGATTGGTTTTAGAGCCCTGTCAGGTGTCGATAAAACTGCTAAGGAGCGTCAGGCTCACCTCTATGATATGATTATGATTGGAGTTCTAACAATTCCAGTATTGTCTTTTGCAACCATGAGCATCTTGTTGGTTCTCAAGGCTTAATAGTTGTCAAATAGGATTTTATCCGTTAGAATAAGAATAGTTACAACAAGAAAGAAGGAAATAGAATGTACGATACGATTATTATCGGTGCAGGTCCTGCTGGGATGACTGCAGCCTTGTATGCAGCTCGCAGCAATCTCAAAGTAGCTTTGATTGAAGGTGGTCTTCCTGGAGGTCAGATGAACAATACTTCTGACATTGAAAACTATCCAGGTTATGCTAACATTAGTGGACCTGAGTTAGCAGAAAAGATGTTTGAACCTCTTGAAAATCTAGGTGTCGAACATCTCTATGGCTTTGTAAAAGATATTGAGAACCATGATGATGTTAAGAAAGTAATCACAGACGATGAAGAATTTGAAACGCGCACAGTTATCGTAGCGACTGGTTCAAAACATCGCCTCTTAGGAGTTCCAGGAGAAGAAGAACTGAATAGTCGTGGAGTTTCCTACTGTGCGGTTTGTGATGGAGCCTTTTTCCGTGACCAAGATTTGTTGGTTGTAGGTGGAGGAGATTCGGCTGTTGAAGAAGCAATCTTCTTAACACAGTTCGCCAAATCTGTAACCATCGTTCACCGTCGTGATGAACTTCGTGCTCAAAGAGTATTGCAAGACCGCGCCTTTGCCAATGATAAAATCAACTTCATTTGGGATTCTGTTGTCAAAGAAATCAAGGGTGAAAACCGTGTGGAGTCAGTTGTCATTGAAAATGTTAAAACAAATCAAGTGACTGAACATGCCTTTGGAGGTGTCTTCATCTATGTTGGTTTAGATCCAGTTAGCGATTTTACAAAAGATTTACAAATCCAAGATGAGTCAGGTTGGATTGTGACAGATGACCACATGAAGACAAGTGTTGCAGGTGTCTTTGCAGTTGGAGATGTTCGTCAGAAAGACCTTCGCCAAGTTACAACAGCAGTTGGAGATGGTGCTATTGCAGGTCAAGAAGCCTATAAATATATTACTGAACACAGTTAAAAAAGTTTCCAATCATTTGATTGGAAACTTTTTTATAATCGATTGCGGAAGACTTCGTACATAAGAATAGCAGCAGCAACGCTTGCATTGAGACTCTGTACATGTCCATTCATTGGAATAGTGATCATCTCGTCCACTTGCTTTTTGATGTTACTTGAGATACCTTTTCCTTCATTTCCGATAATGAGGGCGACCTTTCCACTGGTGTTCCATTTATGGCAAGGAGTTCCATTCATATCAGTTCCAAAGGTCCAAAAGCCTTCTTCTTTTAGCTTGTCCAAGGTTTGG
The DNA here is from genome assembly GCF_001814215.1 of Streptococcus sp. HMSC062D07. Classification (NCBI taxonomy): domain Bacteria; kingdom Bacillati; phylum Bacillota; class Bacilli; order Lactobacillales; family Streptococcaceae; genus Streptococcus; species Streptococcus sp. HMSC062D07. Next base: position 46,529 of record NZ_KV815326.1, on the reverse strand, counting down.
CTGAGATTGGTAACACGAGCGATAGGCACATGCTCGATGGCGCCCGTTGCTGTTTTTGCAACTACGGGTGTCACACCAACAGCTCGATGTTTGGGAATAATGACGCCTGAAACATTGGTTGCATCAGCTGTTCTTAGGATAGAACCTAAGTTATGAGGGTCAGTTAGTCCGTCTAGAATCAATACTAGTGGGTTTTCTTCTTGACGGGTTTTGGCAAGAATCTGCTCAAGTTCTGTGTAGGCAAATTCAGAAACACGTAGGACAAAACCTTGGTGAACAGCTCCTTCAGTCATTTCGGAAAGAGATTTTTTTGAAGTCCAAGAGATGGATACTTTCTTTTCAGTCGCCAGTTCCTTGACTTTTTCTACATTCTTACCTCGTAAATCATCCTGGAGATAGAGTTTGTTTCCAGTATTTGCTAACAGTGCTTCGGTAACGGCGTGAACGCCATAGACAATATCATTTGTTTTCATGGCTCTATTATAACATAAAACCCCGTTGTTGAACGGGATTTTCTTTATTCCAGAATGAGTAAACCTTCTTTGACTGCGAAAGGATCCTTTTCATTGATACGATCATAAAACATAACACCATTTAAGTGGTCGATTTCATGTTGTACAACGATGGAGTTGTAGCCTTTTAGCTTGATGCGATGTTTTTCACCATCCTTGTCAAAGTAGTCAACAGTCACTCGAGCGTGACGGATAACATAACCTGGGACAGCACGATCGACTGATAGGCAACCTTCTCCCTCTCCTAGAGCAGCGTCTTGGACTGAGTGTGAGACAATCTTAGGATTGTACATAACAGCTTGTAAGTCATAGGCTTCTTGAGGTGTTTCACCTTCCTCAGTGATATTAGGAACTAAAACAGCAATGATGCGTTTTGAGATATCTAATTGTGGTGCAGCAAGTCCGACTCCTCCACGTAGACCTAACTTTTCAGCCATAACTGGGTCTTGCGAATGTTTTAAAAATTGCATCATTTTCTCTCCGAGAATGATATCTTGATCACTCAATGGGAAAGTGACTTCCTCGGCAACTGCACGTAGGGTTGGATTGCCCTCGCGGATAATATCTTTCATATCGATTAAATGTGAAGCTTTTGTAATACGTTCTATAGCAGACATCTTCTCTCCTTCCTTCCATTACAATTCCATGATAACACAAAATAGTTGAGAAAGAAAGTCACAGAAGTTGCTAATAAAAGGAAATACCAATTTGTCTGTGGTATAATAAAGTAAGGAGACTTGCATCAAAAAGCAAGGAGAAAAGATATGGAAAAACGTAGTAGTAGAAATCAAAAAGATCCTGTCTTAGGACTTGTCAGAAAATTTATTCGTTTTTTTAGAAACTATCGCCAATGGAGTAATAAAACCTTTATTGTGGTTTTGTTAATCGTAGTTGCTATTTCTATGGCATTGACCTTATTATCTGAAGGGATAAAGGGGATTCCATTAGTGAATAGTAGTGTAACTACAGTGAGTCAGAGTGCTGATTCTAAGGAGAAAACTACTGTAACGGAACAGGAAACAAGTGCTCGCATCATGGCAAATGGTGATTTGCTTTACCATGACATCATCTACATTTCAGCTAAAAAATCAGACGGTAGCTACGATTTTCATGAAAACTTTGAATACGTAAAACCTTGGCTGAAGCAAGCTGACTTAGTTCTTGGTGATTTTGAAGGAACCGTAAATAAAGATCACTATCTTGCAGGTTATCCTTTGTTTAATGCACCTGGTGAAGTTATGGATGCTATAAAAGATGCAGGCTATCAAGTGCTAGACTTGGCTCACAATCATATCTTGGATTCTCAGATTGAGGGAGTGGTATCAACTGCGGATGCTATTGAAAAGGCAGGAATGACACCAGTCGGTGTTTATACTCATGAAGCTAGAGATAAGGCGCCTTTAGTTATCAAGGAAGTCAACGGAATTAAAGTTGCTATTTTAGCCTATTCCTATGGTTTTAATGGCATTGAACAAAGCATTTCTCAAGAGGATTATAATCGCTATCTTTCAGACTTAGATGAAGATAAAATGAAGGCTGAAATTGAGCGAGCAGAGAAAGAGGCAGATATTACAATTATCATGCCTCAGATGGGAGTTGAGTATCAAATTGAGCCGACTGAGGAGCAAAAGAAACTTTACCATAAAATGATTGATTGGGGTGCTGATATTATCTTTGGTGGTCATCCTCACGTTGTTGAACCAGCTGAAACGGTTGAAAAAGAAGGTGATAAAAAGCTTATCATTTACTCTATGGGGAATTTCATCTCAAATCAACGGATTGAAACCATGCAGGATGTTGAAAATGCCAAGTGGACGGAACGTGGAGTTCTCATGGATGTGACCATTAAGAAGAAATCTGGTAAAACGACTATCGAAACTGCCCAAGCCCATCCAAGCTGGGTGAGTAGGACTCCAAAGGGAGGCTATTCTCCAGAAGGATACCCACTCTATCTTTACCAAACTTATATCCTGGAAGACTTTATTGAGGGTGGGAAATACCGTAGTCAGTTAGACGAGGCTACCAAGGAACGGATTGATACAGCCTATAAAGAAATGAATGAACATGTAGGTTTGAAGTGGTAGTGATTCGAATCTCAAGGAGACAAAATGGAAATTAAGATAGTAGCAACGGATATGGATGGTACTTTGTTAGATCCAAGAGGTCAACTAGACCTTCCTCGCTTAGAGAAAATTTTGGATAAGCTGGACCACCGTGGCGTTCGGTTTGTCATTGCGACTGGAAATGAAGTTCATCGTATGCGACAATTACTGGGACATCTAGCAGAAAGAGTCGTTCTGGTAGTTGCTAATGGTGCTCGGATATTCGAAAATAATGAATTGATTCAAGCACAAACTTGGGATGATGCCATGGTTGATAGGGCTTTAGCTCATTTTAAAGGTAGAGAATGTCAGGATCAGTTTGTCGTAACTGCGATGAATGGTGGTTTTGTAAAGAAAGGTACTGTTTTTACAGAACTTGATAAATTTATGACTCCAGAGATGATTGAGAAGCTCTATCAACGAATGAACTTTGTCGATGAATTTGACTCTAATCTCTTCGGTGGTGTTCTCAAGATGAGTATGGTAGTTGGTGAAGAACGATCCGATTCGGTTTTACAGGAAATTAATGACTTGTTTGATGGGCATGTGCGAGCTGTTTCCAGCGGTTATGGCTGTATTGATATCTTACAAGATGGGATTCATAAGGCGTGGGGGCTAGTAGAATTACTCAGACGTTGGAACTTAAAACCTGAACAAATCATGGCCTTCGGTGATAGTGAAAATGACATTGAAATGTTAGAGTTGGCCGGAATTTCATACGCTATGGAAAATGCAGAAGAGGCTGTTAAGAGAGTTGCGACAAAAGTAGCTCCAGCCAACAGTCAGGCGGGTGTTTACAAAGTTTTAGAGAACTGGCTAGAAAGAGGAGAATAACTTGGCAGTACAGCTATTAGAAAATTGGCTCTTAAAAGAGCAGGAGAAAATCCAAACCAAGTATCGTGAACTCAACCAGATTTCTGTAATTGAACCAGATATCATCTTTATTGGAGATTCTATTGTTGAGTATTATCCCTTGCAAGAATTACTAGGGACAACAAAGACCATTGTGAACCGAGGTATTCGAGGCTATCAAACTGGACTTTTACTAGATAACCTTGATGCCCACCTCTATGGTGATGCAGTGGATCAAATTGTGCTTTTGATTGGGACCAATGACATCGGGAAAGATGTTCCAATGAGTCAAGCATTAACGAATCTTGAAAGTGTAATTCAAAGTATTTCTCGTGACTATCCGCTGTCACAGATTAAGCTAGTTTCTATTCTGCCAGTTCATCAAGGGGAAGAATACAAACAGACAGTTTATATTCGCACAAATGAGAAAATCAAGGCCTGGAACCAAGCCTATCAAGAGCTAGCTTCTGCATACATGCAGGTAGAATATGTGTCTGCTTTTGAAGAGCTACTCGATCAGGAAGGGCAACTCAAATCTGACTATACAACAGATGGGCTTCACCTTAGCGTTTCTGGCTATCAGGCTCTATCAGAAATCTTGAAAACTAGACTTTTCTAGACATCTACTTGCATTTTTGCTTTTTTAACCTAGATAAGGTATAATATCTTTATAGTCTTTGGGGTCGTTACGGATTCGACAGGCATTATGAGGCATATTTTGCGACTCGTGTGGCGACGTAAACGCTCAGTTAAATATAACTGCAAAAAATAACACTTCTTACGCTCTAGCTGCCTAAAAACCAGCAGGCGTGACCCGATTCGGATTGCTCGTGTCTGATGATGGGTCTTATTATTAGCGAGATACGATCAAGCTTTGTCTAGCAGTTTGGTAAGAGATTTATAGACTCGCAGTTCCTAGGCTTGAGTTATGTGTCGAGGGATTGTTAAAACAATACATAACCTATGGTTGTAGACAAATATGTTAGCAGGTGTTTGGACGTGGGTTCGACTCCCACCGGCTCCATTGATAATTTACATTGTTTTGTAAATCTTTCTAAAACGTTGTTTTTACAACGTTTTTTATTTTATTCTTTGGTATTCTTTTGCAAAAAAAGAATACAACATTTTGTTGTATCCTAAATATTAAATCAAGTCCTGAATTTTCTTAAGTTTTTATCATATTTTCTGTTATAATTAAGGTGCCTTAAGAAAAATAATGAAAAAACTAAATGTTTTTCATATAGTTTTCATTGTTTTAATAGTTTAAAGTCAATCTTATTTTTCTCTAATAGAAAATAATGAAAAAGTAGGTTTAGAAAGAGGTAAGTATCTATGTCTTCTCATAAAAAAGTGTCACTCTCTGAGATTAATCAATCTATCGATACTCCAAATAACAATCATTTCTGGCAAAATTTAAAGGCCTTTTTAGGTCCGGGTGCTCTTGTCGCAGTTGGTTATATGGATCCAGGAAACTGGATTACCAGTGTAGTCGGTGGTGCTTCCTATAAGTATAGTCTCTTGTTTGTTATCTTGATTTCATCTCTCATTGCCATGCAACTTCAGCAGATGGCAGGAAAGCTTGGTATTGTAACCCAGATGGACCTGGCTCAAGCAACGGCTCATCATTCACCTAAATGGCTTCGTTATAGTCTATGGGTGATTTTAGAATTAGCCTTGATGGCGACAGATCTGGCAGAAGTTCTAGGTTCAGCGATTGCTCTCAATCTTCTCTTTAAGATTCCGATTATGATAGCAATTCTCTTGACCGTGTTGGATGTTTTTCTCTTATTGCTTCTGATGAAATTTGGCTTTAAGAAGATTGAAGCTATTGTGACAACACTGATTTTAACCATTCTAGCAATTTTTACCTATCTAGTAGCTTTGTCACATCCAAGCTTCCAAGGAATCGTTGAGGGTTATCTACCGAATGCAACCTTATTTGAAAGTCCCTTGCCAGGGCATGAAAGTCAATTAACCTTGGCACTAGGGATCGTGGGAGCAACGGTTATGCCCCATAACCTCTATTTGCATTCTTCCTTGTCTCAAACTCGGAAAATCAATCACAAGGACAAGAATGATGTTCGAAAAGCCGTGCGCTTTATGACCTGGGATTCAAATCTTCAACTGTCCTTGGCCTTTATCGTTAACTCCCTTCTATTAATCCTCGGGGCGGCTCTCTTTTTCGGCCATGCATCCGAGATTTCTGCCTTCTCTCAAATGTATAATGCCTTGCAGGATTCTACCATTGCGGGAGCTATAGCTAGCTCAACCTTATCAACCTTGTTTGCCTTGGCCCTATTAGCCAGTGGTCAGAATTCGACAATTACGGGTACCTTGACTGGACAAATCGTTATGGAGGGTTTCTTGCATATGAGATTGCCTCAGTGGTTCATTCGTTTGGCAACTCGTCTCTTTGCCTTGTTGCCTGTCATGATTGTAGCGGTTCTGTTTGGTCATCAGGAAAAAACCTTGGATCAGTTATTGGTATATTCGCAGGTCTTTCTTTCAATCGCTCTTCCGTTTTCAATCTTCCCTTTGATTTATCTAACTTCTAAGAAATCACTGATGGGCGAATTTACCAATGCCAAATGGAATACCATCCTTGGTTATATTGTTTCAATTATCTTAACAATTCTCAATGTGAAATTGTTATTTGATATTTTCTAAGAAATTCACCCAAGTTAGAAAACAAACATATAAGAAAAAAGATACCCAAGATTTCTTGGGTATCTTTTTTGAAAATAAACGGAAGACATGGGATTCGAACCCACGCACGCTTTAACACGCCTACCGCGTTTCCAACACGGCCTCTTAAGCCTCTTGAGTAATCTTCCATTGTTTACTAACCTAGTCTACCATAAAGCCTTCTTTCTTGCAAATTTATTTGAAGATGAGGAGCTAGTGACAGAAAATGAAAGAAAGTGACAAAAAATGCTTGACTTTGATATTTTTTATGATAGAATGAATAATGTAATCGTTAACAGGAGGTAAACTAGTGCTAAAAAGTGAACGAAAACAGGTGATTTTAGAAGAATTGAAACAGCATAAAATCGTCTCACTTGAGAAATTAGTAGGTTTGTTAGATACTTCAGAATCAACGGTCAGACGTGATTTAGATGAATTGGAGTCTGAAAATAAACTTCGTCGAGTGCATGGAGGAGCAGAGTTGCCTCACTCCTTGCAAGAAGAAGAAACCATTCAAGAAAAATCTGTCAAAAACCTTCAAGAGAAAAAGTTGATTGCTCAAAAAGCATCTTCCCTCATCAAAGAAAAAGATGTTATCTTTGTGGATGCAGGAAGTACGACAGCCTTTCTCATTAAAGAATTGGAGCGAAAAGACATTACGGTGGTAACCAATTCCATTCACCATGCGGTTCAATTAGTGGATAAGCAAATCCCAACAGTCATTATCGGTGGTGGAGTCAAGATGACAACTGATGCCAGTATCGGAGGAGTAGCTCTCAATCAGATTAACCAACTGCACTTTGATCGTGCCTTTATTGGAATGAATGGTGTAGATGAAGGTTACTTTACAACTCCAGATATGGAGGAGGGCGCAGTCAAGCGTGCTATCTTAGAAAATGCTAAACAGACATATGTTCTAGCAGATTCATCCAAGCTTGGTCAGTCTTGTTTTGCTAAGGTAGCTCCTATAAAACGTGCTATTGTGATTACAAGCAAGGGTCATGAGCTCTTGCCAGCTATCAAAGAGAAAACGGAGGTAATAGAAGTATGATTTATACAGTCACACTCAATCCATCTATAGACTACATTGTCCGTTTGGACAAAGTGGAAGTTGGTAGTGTCAATCGTATGGATAGTGATGATAAGTTTGCTGGTGGTAAAGGTATCAATGTTAGCCGTGTCTTGAAGCGTTTGGATATTCCAAATACAGCGACAGGTTTCATCGGAGGCTTTACTGGAAAATTTATCACAGATACTTTAGCTGAAGAACAAATTGAAACGCAATTTGTCCAAGTGGCAGAAGATACGCGTATCAATGTTAAGATTAAAGCCGACCAAGAAACAGAAATCAATGGGACAGGCCCTAATGTTGAGCCCGAACAACTTGAAGAGTTAAAAGCCATTCTTTCAAGTCTGACAGCAGAAGATACAGTAGTATTTGCTGGATCAAGTGCTAAAAACTTGGGTAATGTTGTTTACAAAGAATTAATTGCTTTGACGCGTCAGACAGGCGCTCAAGTAGTCTGTGACTTTGAAGGTCAAACCTTGATTGATAGTTTGGATTATCAACCACTTTTAGTCAAACCAAACAATCATGAACTGGGAGCTATCTTTGGAGTCAAGCTTGAAAGCCTTGATGAAATAGAGAAATACGCTCGAGAATTGCTGGCTAAAGGTGCTCAAAACGTTATTATCTCTATGGCTGGTGATGGAGCCCTTCTGGTAACATCAGATGGAGCATACTTTGCTAAACCGATTAAAGGAACCGTGAAAAACTCAGTTGGTGCTGGTGACTCGATGGTTGCTGGATTTACGGGTGAGTTTGTCAAATCAAAAGACGCAGTAGAAGCCTTCAAGTGGGGAGTGGCATGTGGAACAGCGACCACCTTCTCAGATGATTTGGCAACTGCAGCATTTATTAAAGAAACTTATGAAAAAGTTGAGGTAGAAAAAAGATGAAAATTCAAGATTTATTGAGAAAAGATGTCATGTTGCTTGATTTGCAAGCAACTGAAAAAACAGCAGCTATCGAAGAAATGATTCATAGCTTGGTTGAACACGGATATGTGACAGATTTTGAAACCTTCAAAGAAGGAATTTTAGCGCGTGAAGCTTTGACTTCTACAGGCTTGGGCGACGGTATCGCTATGCCACACAGCAAAAATTCTGCTGTAAAGGAAGCTACAGTTCTCTTTGCTAAGTCGAACAAGGGTGTTGACTATGAAAGTTTAGACGGACAAGCAACTGACCTCTTCTTTATGATTGCTGCTCCAGAAGGTGCCAATGATACTCACTTGGCTGCCTTGGCAGAATTGTCACAATATTTGATGAAAGACGGCTTTGCTGACAAACTTCGTCAAGTAACATCAGCTGACCAAGTCATTGAACTCTTTGACCAAGCTTCAGAAAAAGCTCAAGAGCCAGTTCAAGCACCTGCAAATAGTTCTGATGACTTTATCGTTGCTGTAACTGCTTGTACAACAGGTATCGCCCACACTTATATGGCCCAAGAAGCTCTCCAAAAAGTAGCTGCTGAAATGGGTGTTGGTATTAAGGTTGAAACTAATGGTGCCAGCGGTGTTGGTAACCAATTGACAGCAGAAGATATCCGCAAGGCTAAAGCTGTAATTATTGCTGCAGATAAAGCAGTTGAAATGGATCGTTTCGATGGCAAACCATTGGTAAATCGTCCAGTAGCAGACGGTATTCGTAAAACTGAAGAATTGATCAACCTTGCTCTTTCTGGAAATGCTGAAGTTTACCATGCTGCTAATGGAGCGCAAGCTTCAACAGCATCTAATGAAAAACAAAGTATAGGTGGTGCCTTCTACAAACACTTGATGAGTGGTGTATCTCAAATGTTGCCATTCGTTATCGGTGGTGGTATCATGATTGCCCTTGCCTTCTTGATTGATGGTGCTATGGGTGTGCCAAATGATAGCCTCGGAAATCTTGGATCTTACCATGAACTTGCTTCTATGTTCATGAAAATCGGTGGCGCAGCCTTTGGTTTGATGCTTCCAGTATTTGCAGGATATGTTGCTTACTCAATCGCTGAAAAACCAGGTTTGGTAGCAGGTTTCGTAGCTGGTGCTATCGCCAAAGAAGGTTTTGCCTTTGGTAAAATCCCTTACGCTCAAGGTGGTGAAGCAACTTCAGCTCTTGCAGGTGTATCATCAGGTTTCCTTGGAGCCCTTGTTGGTGGATTTATCGCAGGTGCCTTGGTACTCTTGGTTAAGAAATACGTGAAGGTTCCTCGTTCACTTGAAGGTGCAAAATCAATCCTTCTCTTGCCACTTTTTGGAACAATCTTGACAGGCTTTGTCATGCTAGCTGTTAATATCCCAATGGCCGCAATCAACACTGGTATGAACAACTTCCTTGGTGGCCTTGAAGGTGGATCAGCTGTCCTTCTTGGAGTCGTTCTTGGAGGAATGATGGCTGTCGATATGGGTGGACCTGTCAATAAAGCAGCCTACGTCTTTGGTACTGGTACTCTTGCAGCAACAGTGGCAACAGGTGGTTCAGTAGCCATGGCAGCCGTTATGGCTGGAGGAATGGTTCCACCACTTGCAATCTTTGTGGCAACACTTCTCTTCAAGAATAAATTTACCAAAGAAGAACGTAACTCTGGTTTGACGAACATCGTTATGGGCTTGTCATTCATCACTGAAGGAGCGATTCCATTTGGTGCAGCAGACCCAGCTCGTGCTATCCCAAGTTTTATCCTTGGTTCAGCGGTAGCAGGTGGACTCGTTGGTCTTGCAAATATCAAGCTCATGGCTCCTCACGGAGGAATCTTCGTTATCGCCCTTACTTCAAATGCTCTTCTTTACCTTGTCTTTGTCTTGGTAGGAGCAATTGTCAGTGGTGTAGTTTACGGTTACCTTCGTAAACCATTAGAAAAATAATCACAAACACATTCAAATGACTGAACACGAAAGTGGGCAGTCATTTTTTTAACCTCTCGAAAAGTTCATGAAATATGATATAATAGAAGCATGGCAAACAAGAATACAACTAAAACAAGACGAAGACCGTCTAAAGCAGAATTGGAAAGAAAACAAGCGATTCAACGAATGTTGATTTCCTTAGCTTTGGCGATCTGTTTAATTTTTGCTGCTCTTAAATGGGGAGCTGTCGGAATCACTGTTTATAACCTGATTCGCTTACTCGTAGGGAGTTTAGCATACTTAGCTATATTCTCTCTCTTGATTTATCTATTCTTTTTTAAATGGATTCATAAACAAGAAGGCTTGCTAGCAGGTTTCTTCTTTATTTTTGCAGGCTTACTCCTCATCTTTCAAGCTTATCTTGTCTGGAAGCTTAGCATGGCAAATGCTATTTTTCAAGGAACAATTGGACAAATCTTTAAAGATTTAACCAGTTTTCAAGTAACCAGTTTTGCAGGGGGTGGCTTGTTAGGGGTAGGTCTCTACATTCCGGTAGCCTTTTTGTTCTCAAACATCGGTACCTATTTCATAGGGGCAATCTTAATCCTAATCGGAGCTCTTTTAATGAGTCCATGGTCTATCTATGATATTGCTGATTTTCTTTCAGCTCGATTTGCTATCTGGATGGAGCGCCGTGAACAGAAAAAACAAGAGCGCTTTATCAAGCGTGAAGAGGAAAAGGCACGAAGAGAAGCAGAAGAGCAAGCAAGACTTGAAAAAGAAAGAGAAGAGCAGGCTTTGCTTGACATGCAGCCTGTAGATATGGAAACTGGAGAAATCTTATCAGACCAACCACTGCAAGAATTTCCTCCACTTCCAGAGGAGGAATGGCTAGAACCTGAGATTATTCTCCCGCAAGCTGATTTTTATTCCCCTGAAGAAGGAGACTATCCAGAGGAAGAAGTTTTCTCTGAAGATGATGATGACGAAGAGGTTGAAGTAGATTTTTCTGCTAAAAAAGCCTTGGAGTATAAGCTTCCAAGCTTGCAACTCTTTGCGCCAGATAAACCAAAAGATCAGTCTAAAGAAAAGAAAATCGTTCGAGAAAATATCAAAATTTTGGAAGAAACCTTTGCAAGTTTTGGTATCAAGGTAACTGTTGAACGTGCTGAAATCGGTCCGTCGGTGACCAAGTATGAGGTTAAACCAGCAGTTGGCGTTCGTGTCAATCGCATTTCTAACCTAGCAGACGACTTGGCTCTAGCCTTGGCTGCTAAGGATGTTCGTATCGAGGCTCCAATTCCTGGTAAATCCTTAGTCGGGATTGAAGTGCCGAACTCGGAAATTGCAACTGTATCCTTCCGTGAGCTTTGGGAACAATCTCAAACAAAACCTGAAAATCTTTTAGAAATTCCTCTTGGGAAAGCAGTCAATGGTACGGCTCGTAGTTTTGATTTGGCAAAAATGCCTCACTTGCTAGTGGCCGGTTCTACAGGTTCTGGTAAATCCGTTGCAGTTAATGGCATTATCGCAAGTATTTTGATGAAGGCTCGCCCTGACCAGGTTAAGTTTATGATGGTGGACCCTAAGATGGTTGAGCTTTCAGTATACAACGATATCCCTCATCTCTTGATTCCAGTTGTGACCAACCCTCGTAAGGCCAGTAAGGCCCTTCAAAAAGTCGTTGATGAGATGGAAAACCGCTACGAACTATTTGCTAAGGTTGGCGTTCGAAATATTGCCGGTTTCAATGCTAAAGTTGAGGAATTCAACGCTCAATCAGAGTACAAACAAGTGCCTCTACCTTTAATCGTCGTGATTGTGGATGAGTTGGCTGACCTCATGATGGTTGCTAGCAAGGAAGTAGAAGATGCCATTATCCGACTTGGACAGAAGGCGCGTGCGGCTGGTATTCACATGATTCTTGCAACCCAGCGTCCTTCAGTGGATGTTATCTCTGGTTTGATTAAGGCAAATGTGCCTTCACGTGTAGCATTCGCGGTTTCTTCAGGAACAGATTCACGTACGATTTTGGATGAAAATGGTGCGGAGAAATTACTCGGCCGAGGGGATATGCTCTTTAAACCAATCGATGAAAATCACCCTGTTCGCTTGCAAGGTTCCTTTATCTCTGATGATGATGTGGAACGTATCGTAAACTTCATTAAGGCTCAAGCTGATGCGGATTATGATGAAAGCTTTGACCCAGGAGAAGTATCTGAGACAGAAGGTGATTTTGGCTCTAGCGATGATGGTGGAGATCCACTTTTCGAAGAAGCCAAGGCACTTGTTATTGAAACTCAAAAAGCAAGTGCATCCATGATTCAGCGCCGTCTATCTGTTGGTTTTAACCGAGCCACTCGATTGATGGAAGAATTAGAGATGGCTGGAGTTATTGGTCCTGCTGAAGGGACAAAACCTCGAAAAGTCTTACAACAATAAAAAAATAGCTTCTTTCCGAAACTGGAGAGAAGCTTTATTGTTAAGGGTTTGTTTTATTGTCTGTCGCAACTGTATCAGATTGAGCAACTCCATCAGTTTGATTTTTTGGGATGTTGTTAGAAGCTTGAGTAGTCTCTTCTGATTGAACATTATTGTTTTTATCGTCAACTCCACTATTTGCAGAATTAGTTTCTTGGTTGCTTCCTTGATTCTGTTCAGGTGCATTGGATTCGGCGGGAGCTTCCTTTTGAACTTCCTTGATAATGGTTGTTTGTGTAGTCGTATCTTTATGATCCTTGTTTTTATCTAAAGCATTCATGATAGTGATACTAGCTGTAATCAAACCAAGGATACTGGCTAAAGTTGCAATTGTTTTTTGAAAGACGGTAAAGCCTTTTTTGATATGTTCAGTTTTAGGTTTTGATTTTCTACGATAGTTAGACATAATTTCTCTCCTTTACCATGATTCATTATACCCAAAATCTTTAAAAAAAACTTAAATGAACCTGAACGGCATTTCTTGTCGCCTGAACTGTTTCGTGTTACAATAGAAGGAGTGATTTTAGAAAGTGTGAGAAACAATGATTTACTTTGATAATTCGGCTACGACCAAGCCTTATCCTGAAGTACTTGAAACTTACATGCAGGTGTCTGCAAAAATTATTGGTAACCCATCTAGCCTTCATCGTTTGGGTGATCAGTCTACCAGAATTTTAGAAGCTTCTCGTCAGCAGATCGCAGATTTAATTGGCAAGAAAAGTGAAGAAATCTTCTTTACCTCTGGTGGTACCGAAGGAGATAACTGGGTTATCAAAGGTGTCGCTTTTGAAAAAGCTCAGTTTGGTAAACACATCATCGTGTCGGAAATTGAGCATCCAGCAGTCAAGGAGTCAGCTATCTGGCTGAAAACACAAGGGTTTGAAGTAGATTTTGCACCAGTAGATGAAAAAGGATTTGTAGATGTAGCTGCTTTAGAAAATCTACTTCGTCCTGATACAACGCTAGTCTCTATCATGGCAGTCAACAATGAAATTGGCTCCATCCAACCCATCCAAGCCATTTCAGAACTTTTAGCGGATAAACCAACTATTTCCTTCCATGTTGATGCGGTTCAAGCTTTAGCTAAGATTCCGACAGAAAAGTATTTGACTGACCGAGTGGATTTTGCGACCTTCTCTAGTCATAAATTCCACGGAGTTCGTGGTGTTGGATTTGTTTATATCAAGTCTGGCAAGAAAATCACCCCCCTATTAACTGGTGGTGGCCAAGAGCGTGACTATCGTTCAACAACTGAGAATGTAGCAGGAATTGCAGCAACAGCCAAGGCACTGCGTCTAGCTATGGAAAGATTGGAATTGTTTTCTAACAAAACGAGTCAGATGAAGGCAGTCATCCGTCAAGCTCTACTCGAATATCCAGATATTTTTGTTTTCTCAGGTGAGGAAGACTTTGCGCCTCATATTTTGACTTTTGGAATTAAGGGAGTTCGTGGGGAAGTCATCGTTCATGCATTTGAAGACCATGATATTTTCATTTCCACAACCTCTGCTTGCTCGTCCAAGGCAGGAAAACCTGCTGGTACCTTGATTGCCATGGGAGTTGAAAAAGATAAGGCTCAGTCAGCAGTACGCCTTAGCTTAGACCTAGAAAATGACATGAGTCAAGTTGAGCAATTTTTGACCAAACTAAAATTAATTTACAATCAAACTAGAAAAGTAAGATAGGAGCATTCATGCAATATTCAGAAATTATGATTCGCTACGGGGAACTTTCAACCAAAGGTAAAAACCGTATGCGTTTCATCAATAAACTACGTAATAATATCTCAGATGTTTTATCTATCTATCCTCAAGTCAAGGTAACTGCTGATCGCGACCGTGCCCATGCTTATCTTAATGGAGCCGACTATGCAGCAGTAGCTGAGTCTCTCAAACAGGTTTTCGGGATTCAAAACTTTTCTCCAGTGTATAAGGTTGAAAAATCTGTAGAAGTTCTTAAATCTGCTGTTCAAGAGATTATGAAAGACATCTATAAGGATGGTATGACCTTTAAAATCTCAAGTAAGCGTAGCGACCACAACTTTGAGTTAGATAGTCGGGAACTCAATCAGACACTTGGTGGAGCAGTATTTGATGCTATTCCAAATGTACAAGCCCAGATGAAAAATCCGGATATCAATCTGCAAGTGGAGATTCGTGAAGAGGCGGCCTATCTTTCCTATGAGACCATTCGTGGTGCTGGTGGTTTGCCAGTTGGAACTTCTGGGAAAGGTATGCTCATGTTGTCAGGGGGGATTGACTCTCCTGTAGCAGGTTATCTTGCACTAAAACGTGGTGTAGATATCGAGGCTGTTCACTTTGCTAGCCCACCATATACTAGTCCAGGTGCCCTCAAGAAAGCTCAGGATTTGACCCGTAAATTGACTAAGTTCGGTGGGAATATCCAGTTTATCGAAGTACCTTTCACTGAGATCCAAGAAGAAATTAAAGCCAAGGCTCCAGAAGCCTACCTCATGACTCTGACTCGCCGCTTTATGATGCGGATTACCGACCGAATCCGTGAAGTGAGAAAAGGTTTGGTCATCATCAATGGTGAAAGTCTTGGTCAGGTGGCAAGCCAAACCCTAGAAAGTATGCAGGCTATCAATGCCGTAACCAATACACCGATTATCCGACCAGTTGTAACCATGGATAAGTTGGAAATCATTGATATTGCGCAGGAAATTGATACCTTTGAAATTTCTATCCAACCCTTTGAAGACTGTTGTACGATTTTTGCACCTGATCGTCCTAAAACAAATCCAAAGATTAAGAATGCGGAGCAGTATGAAGCCCGTATGGATGTTGAAGGATTGGTTGAGCGAGCAGTGGCAGGAATTATGATTACTGAAATTACCCCTCAAGCTGAGAAAGATGCGGTTGATGAGTTAATTGATAACCTCCTTTAATCAGAAAAACCAGAGGAAAAAATAAAATAAGTAAAAAAAGTTAGTTTATTGTCCTAAATTTGGACGGAAACTGACTTTTTTTCTATTTTTATGATATAATTAGGTAAAATTTTGAATATAGAGAGTTTTCTGACAATGAATCAATCCTACTTTTACCTGAAAATGCGAGAACATAAGCTGAAGGTTCCATACACAGGTAAGGAACGCCGTGTACGTGTTCTCCTTCCTAAAGACTATGAGAAGGACACGGATCGCACTTATCCAGTTGTCTATTTCCATGATGGTCAAAATGTCTTTTATAGTAAAGAATCCTATGTCGGTCATTCATGGAAGATCATTCCTACCATTAAACGGAATCCGGATATCAGCCGTATGATTGTAGTGGCCATTGATAATGATGGTCTAGGACGAATGAATGAGTACGCGGCATGGAAATTCCAAGAGTCTAATATTCCCGGTCAACAGTTTGGTGGTAAGGGAGTCGAGTACGCTGAGTTTGTCATGGAAGTGGTCAAACCCTTTATTGATGAAAATTATCGTACAAAATCAGACCGTAAGCACACTGCTATGGTTGGGTCTTCTCTAGGCGGCAATATTACTCAGTTTATTGGCTTGGAGTATCAGGATCAGATTGGGTGTTTGGGAGTGTTCTCATCAGCCAACTGGCTTCACCAAGAGGCCTTTGATCGCTATATGGAGCGTAAAAAACTATTACCTGACCAGCGTGTCTTTATCTATGTTGGAACGGAAGAAGCAGATGACACGGATAAGACCCTCATGGCTGGTAATATCAAGCAGGCCTATATTGACTCTTCTCTTTGCTATTATCATGATTTGATAGCAGGAGGAGTTGAGTTGGAAAATCTCTCTCTCAAGGTTCAAGCCGGGGCTATCCACCATGAAATTCCATGGTCAGAAAATCTTCCAGCTTGTCTACGCTTTTTTGCAGAAAATTGGTAATTAGTATAAAGGAGACAGGATATGCATATTGAACATCTTAGCCACTGGAGTGGTCATCTTAACCGTGAAATGTATGTCAATCGATACGGACATGGAGGCATCCCAGTTGTTGTCTTTGCTTCTTCAGGTGGTAGCCACAATGAATACTATGATTTTGGAATGATTGATGCTTGTGCATCCTTTATTGAAGAAGGTCGCGTGCAGTTCTTTACCCTTTCAAGTGTAGATAGTGAGAGCTGGCTTGCGACTTGGAAAAATAGTCATGATCAAGCTGAGATGCACCGTGCCTATGAACGATATGTGATTGAAGAAGCTATTCCTTTTATCAAGCACAAGACAGGCTGGTTTGACGGTATGATGACAACAGGATGCTCTATGGGAGCCTATCACGCTTTGAATTTCTTCCTCCAACATCCAGACGTCTTTACCAAGGTAATCGCCCTCAGTGGTGTCTACGATGCTCGTTTCTTTGTTGGAGATTACTACAACGATGATGCTATCTATCAAAATTCACCAGTAGACTATATCTGGAATCAAAATGATGGTTGGTTTATCGATCGTTACCGTCAGGCTGAGATTATTGTTTGTACAGGTCTAGGTGCTTGGGAACAGGATGGCCTGCCTTCTTACTACAAGTTAAAAGAAGCCTTTGACCAAAAACAAATTCCTGCTTGGTTTGCAGAATGGGGGCACGATGTTGCCCATGACTGGGAATGGTGGCGTAAACAAATGCCATATTTCCTCGGTCATATGAGTCTATAAAAGGAGTTGCTTATGAATTATCTTGTAATTTCACCCTATTACCCACAAAATTTTCAGCAATTTAGTATTGAGCTAGCCAATAAAGGAATCACAGTTCTAGGGATTGGGCAAGAACCCTACGAACAACTAGATGAACCATTACGCAATAGCTTGACGGAGTACTTCCGAGTTGATAATCTTGAAAATATCGATGAGGTTAAACGAGCAGTTGCCTTTCTTTTCTATAAGCATGGTCCAATTGACCGCATTGAATCACACAATGAATACTGGCTAGAGTTGGATGCTGCCCTTCGTGAACAGTTCAATGTTTTTGGTGCCAAACCAGAAGATCTCAAGAAGACCAAGTTCAAGTCTGAGATGAAAAAACTCTTCCAAAAAGCTGGGGTACCAGTTGTTCCAGGTGCTGTCATTGAAACAGAAGCAGATGTTGACAAAGCTGTGAAAGAAATCGGTCTTCCCATGATTGCAAAACCTGACAATGGAGTAGGTGCGGCAGCAACCTTCAAACTAGAAACAGAAGATGATGTAAACCACTTTAAGGCTGAATGGGACCACTCAACCATTTATTTCTTTGAAAAATTTGTTACCTCTAGTGAAATCTGTACCTTCGATGGTTTGGTGGATAGAGATGGGAATATCGTCTTTTCAACTACCTTTGACTATGCACATACACCCCTTGATCTTATGATTTACAAGATGGACAATTCTTATTATGTTCTTAAAGATATGGATACAAAATTGCGTAAATATGGTGAGGCTATTGTCAAGGAATTTGGTATGAAAGAACGTTTCTTCCACATCGAGTTCTTCCGTGAGGGTGATGATTATATTGCCATTGAGTACAATAACCGTCCAGCCGGTGGCTTCACTATTGATGTCTATAACTATGCGCATTCCTTGGATTTGTACAAGGGCTATGCAGCTATTGTTGCAGGTGAAGGATTCCCAGAGTCTCCGTTTGAAACCCAGTATTGCTTAGCAACATCTCGTCGTGCCAATGCTAACTATGTTTATTCAGAAGAAGACTTGCTCGCTAAATATGGTCAGCAGTTCAAGGTAAAGAAAATCATGCCGGCAGCCTTTGCTGAATTGCAAGGAGACTATCTCTATATGCTTACGACACCAAGTCGTGAGGAAATGGAGCAGATGATTAAGGATTTTGGTCAGCGTCAAGAATAATCGAAATTAGGACTTAACAAAGGATGTTTGTTAGGTCTTTTTTGTAGACTTGAAATAAAAGCGTTTTCCCTTTGGATTCTTTTAGAAAATCTGTTGCTAAAAGGTTTAAAAATTGATAGAATAGGGATTGTCTAAAAAATATTAAGGAGAATCTATCAATGGATTTCACATGGGCAGTCAAATATGCCACTGAATTTTTGGGAACAGCTATCTTGATTATCTTGGGTAATGGTGCAGTTGCCAACGTTGAACTTAAAGGTACGAAAGGTCACCAAAGTGGCTGGCTCGTTATCGCTGTTGGTTACGGTATGGGGGTTATGATCCCTGCCTTGATGTTTGGTAATGTTTCTGGTAACCACATCAACCCAGCCTTCACTCTTGGACTTGCAGTTAGCGGTCTCTTCCCTTGGTCACAAGTAGCCCAATACATCATCGCGCAAGTTTTGGGAGCAATCTTCGGACAAGCCTTGGTTGTTGCAACTCACCGTCCCTACTACTTGAAAACAGAAAATCCAAATAACATCTTGGGAACTTTCTCAACAATTTCAAGTATCGACCACGGAACAAAAGAATCACGCTTCGCAGCAACTGTGAACGGATTTATCAATGAGTTTGTTGGGTCATTTGTTCTTTTCTTCGCAGCACTCGGTATGACAAAGAACTTCTTTGGTGCTGAATTGCTTTCTAAAGCCCAAGGATTGATTAATGACCAAGTGGCACAAGCGACTGCTCAAGGTCAAACAATTCCTCAAGAACAAGTAACAGCAGCTCTTGAACAAGCAAAAACTCAAGTGGCTCCATTCTTGTCACCAGGTCTTGGTATCGCACACTTGGCTCTTGGTTTCTTGGTAATGGCTTTGGTTACTTCACTTGGAGGACCTTCAGGACCAGGTTTGAACCCAGCTCGTGACTTTGGACCACGTCTTCTTCACGCTGTACTTCCGAAATCAATCCTTGGTGAACACAAGGGTGATTCAAAATGGTGGTATGCTTGGGTACCAGTAGTTGCACCGATTGCTGCTGCTATTGCCGCTGTAGCACTTTTCAAATTACTTTACCTATAATATTTAAAAACTGGGTTTTCCCAGTTTTTTCTTTTTTGTACAGATGTGTCTTTTAGAATTAAAGGGTGAAATCGTCAGACTTTTTTCATTTTAAATCAAAAGCTGTAAATATGGCAAAAATATGGTAAAATAGAGTATTAAGTAAACGTTAAAAAGGAATATTATGCGTAAAGAAATTGCACCTGAATTATACAATTACAATAAATTCCCTGGTCCAGAATTTCATCTATCTGGAGATAAAGTCGAGGCTGAAGGTTTCACCTTCAACTTGATTGAAAATAGTAAGGAAGCCTTTGATGCAACAGCTTTTACTCAACGCTTTTCGGAAGTTTTAAACAAGTATGATTATATTGTAGGAGACTGGAGCAATGAGCAGTTGCGCTTGCGAGGATTCTACAAGAATGAGCGAGCTGAAGAATCTCTCGAGAAAATCAGTCGTTTACAAGATTACCTACTCGAGTATTGTAGCTATGGATGTGCCTACTTTGTCTTAGAAAACGAGACACCGAAACGTGCACCATTTGACCAAAAAATGCGCAAGAAAGAAGAAGAGAAAGACAACCGTAAAGGGAAAAAGTCTTCTCAAAATAAGAAAAGAAATCATACGGACAAGAGAAATAGACGTCGTCGTAAAGAACAGAAACCTCAGAATGAAGAAAAGGGACAACGTCATTTCGTCATCCGTAAGAAAGACTAGAAAATAAGGAGAAAAGATGAAACCGTCGATTTATAGTTTAACACGCCAAGGTATGCAAGAATGGGTCTTAGAGCAAGGAGAAAAGAAATTCCGAGCGGATCAAATCTGGGAATGGCTTTACCGTAAACGTGTTCAGACATTTGAAGAAATGACTAACTTGTCTAAGGATTTGATTGCCAAACTCAACGAGCAGTTTGTAGTCAATCCCTTGAAACAACGTATCGTTCAAGAGTCAGCCGATGGTACTGTGAAGTACCTCTTTGAGTTACCAGATGGTATGCTGATTGAGACTGTGCTTATGCGTCAACACTACGGTTTATCAGTCTGTGTAACAACTCAGGTAGGATGTAATATCGGTTGTACCTTCTGTGCGTCAGGTTTGATCAAGAAGCAACGTGACCTCAATAACGGAGAAATTGTGGCTCAAATTATGCTTGTTCAAAAATATTTTGACGAACGTGGTCAAGATGAGCGTGTTAGCCATATCGTTGTTATGGGTATTGGAGAACCATTTGATAACTACAATAACGTTTTGAACTTTATCCGTACCATCAATGACGATAAGGGAATGGCAATCGGTGCTCGTCATATCACCGTATCAACCTCTGGCTTGGCTCATAAGATTCGTGAGTTTGCCAATGAAGGAGTACAGGTTAACCTTGCTGTTTCTCTTCATGCTCCAAACAATGAACTGCGTTCAAGCATTATGAAGATTAACCGTGCCTTTCCAATTGAAAAACTCTTTGCAGCGATTGAGTATTACATCGAAACAACCAACCGCCGTGTAACTTTTGAGTATATCATGCTTAATGAAGTCAATGACGGAGTCGAACAAGCACTTGAGTTGGCAGAATTGCTTAAGAACATTAAGAAATTGTCATATGTCAACTTGATTCCTTACAACCCGGTCAGTGAGCACGACCAATATAGTCGTAGTCCCAAAGAGCGTGTCATGGCCTTCTATGATACACTCAAGAAAAAAGGCGTCAACTGTGTCGTTCGTCAAGAACACGGTACAGATATCGATGCCGCATGCGGACAATTGCGTTCAAATACCATGAAACGTGATCGCCAAAAAGCAGTAGCTGAAGTAAATCCATAAGATGAATCGAAAAAAATTACTAAGCCTGGGAATCGTGCTATACAGTCTTTGTATCGTCTGTTTTTGTTTTACTCCCCAGCCTCAACTTCCTACAGGAGTGGAAACTCCAGGTATTCAAACTTTTGGACGCCTGGTTTTTCTTTTGACGCCTTTTAACTCCCTTTGGAATCTGGGAGAAGTAACTAGCCCTCTACAACTGTTTTGGATTATTTTGCAAAATGCTTTAAATATCCTCTTGCTCTTCCCATTAATTTTCCAGCTTCTCTATCTTATACCTGCACTAAGAAAAACGAAGCGTGTGATTTTGTTTAGCTTTTTATTGAGCTTGGGAATCGAATGCACACAGCTAGTTTTAGACTTTTTCTTTGATTTCAATCGGGTCTTTGAGATTGATGATTTATGGACCAACACTTTGGGTGGTTACCTGGCTTGGGTCCTTTATAAACTACTACATAAAAACAAGATAAGGAATTAAAATGAGTATCTTAGAAGTAAAAAATTTAAGTCACGGTTTTGGTGACCGTGCGATTTTTGAAGACGTGTCCTTTCGTCTCCTAAAAGGTGAACATATCGGTCTGGTCGGTGCTAATGGTGAAGGGAAATCAACCTTCATGAGCATCGTGACTGGTAAGTTGGTACCTGATGAAGGTAAGGTGGAATGGTCCAAATATGTTACAGCAGGTTATCTGGACCAGCATGCAGTTCTCAAAGAAGGTCAAACTGTGCGTGGTGTTTTGCGTACAGCCTTTGACGAATTATTCAAAGCCGAAGCTCGTATCAATGATCTCTACATGGAAATGGCAGAAGAGGGCGCTGATATTGATGCCCTAATGGAAGAAGTCGGCGAACTTCAGGACCGTTTGGAAAGTCGTGACTTCTATACCTTGGATGCTAAGATTGACGAAGTCGCGCGTGCTCTTGGTGTCATGGATTATGGTATGGATACGGACGTAACAGCCTTATCTGGTGGACAAAGAACCAAGGTACTTTTAGCCAAACTCCTCCTTGAAAAGCCAGATATCTTATTGCTTGACGAGCCGACCAACTATTTGGATGCGGAGCATATTGACTGGCTCAAACGTTATCTTCAAAACTATGAGAATGCCTTTGTTCTTATCTCACACGATATTCCTTTCCTTAATGATGTTATCAATATCGTATATCATGTAGAAAACCAACAGTTGACTCGTTATTCTGGAGATTACTACCAGTTCCAAGAAGTATATGCCATGAAGAAATCGCAGCTGGAAGCAGCCTATGAGCGTCAACAGAAAGAAATTGCTGATCTCAAGGATTTCGTAGCCCGTAATAAGGCGCGTGTTGCTACCCGTAATATGGCCATGTCTCGCCAGAAGAAATTGGATAAGATGGACATTATCGAACTTCAAAGTGAGAAACCAAAGCCGTCCTTTGATTTTAAACCAGCTCGTACACCTGGACGCTTTATCTTCCAAGCCAAAGACTTACAGATTGGTTACGACCGCCCACTTACAAAACCATTAAATCTTACCTTTGAGCGCAATCAAAAGGTTGCCATCATCGGTGCCAATGGTATCGGTAAAACAACCCTCTTGAAGTCTCTTTTGGGCATTATTCCGCCAATTGCTGGTGAAGTTGAACGTGGTGATTATCTAGAACTCGGCTACTTTGAGCAAGAAGTGGAAGGCGGCAATCGTCAGACACCTTTAGAAGCTGTTTGGAATGCCTTTCCAGCTCTCAACCAAGCTGAAGTTCGTGCAGCCCTTGCTCGCTGTGGCTTGACGACTAAGCATATCGAAAGCCAGATTCAAGTTCTATCAGGTGGGGAGCAAGCCAAGGTTCGTTTCTGTCTCTTGATGAATCGTGAGAACAATGTCCTTGTTCTAGACGAGCCAACCAACCACTTGGATGTGGATGCCAAGGATGAGCTAAAACGAGCTCTGAAAGAATATAAAGGCTCTATCCTTATGGTTTGCCACGAACCAGACTTCTATGAAGGCTGGATGGATCAAATCTGGGATTTCAATGAACTAACATAAATAGCCATAAAAAAGCCAAGTCTATTTGACTTGGCTTTTTTACGAGGATTGCAACTAGTAGAAGTCATAATGCTATCTCCTAGTTTTTGTATCAAAAATAACTAATTGGTTTGATTTCCCACGATTTCATCCTCTTCAAAGTGTCCCACACCATCTTCAACAACAAATGGGCAAGTAACTTTCTTTTTTATTCCATTTTCATCATAGGAACTAGTGATGTTATAGATTCCATCGGAAAATGAATTTTTTGGTAAAGATAAGATTCTTTCCTTAAAGGCATCCACAGGACTACCATTTTCTGCCTTTATAATCGAAAGGTCACAATCAAAATCGAGAGTAAGACCTTTGTTTTTCATGAGATCTTTTGTTGTAATATTATAAAATCCAGCTGCGTCAGAATCTCCTTTTTCTCGATTGCTGACAGCCTGCTTAATCATTGCAACATAGTAGTTTTCTATTGGATATTTTCCAAATTTAAAACTAGAAGCTATTGGTGTATCAAAAAGCTTATTTATTTTGTCAGCAGTAGTATTTTTGATACTATCTTCTTCTTGTTGTAGATTCGGTCTTTCTTTGTATACATCTAGTAAGAAACTGAATTCGTCTTGTTTGACAGTGTGAAACAGTGCCTTTTCTTTGTCATTAAGAAGTGTTTCGAGATCTGTTCCTGAAGGAAGAAAGAAATTTGATAAATGTTCTCCATCCTTTCCATGAATTTTTGCAGTAGTAGTTTCTTTTAAAATAGTTCCATCGGATAAATTTTCTGTATATGTTAGCTTGTAGGCAGTTCCATAAAATGCTTCAATCTCTCTGTGTTTATCAACTACCTCAACCTTTCCCTTAAGTCCAAGTGATTGAAATTCTTCAGCGAAAGAAGGAGTAGTATTTTTAATTGAGGAGGAAGTGGCTGTGATCAGTCCTAGGCAAGTGTATAAAATTACCGTAACAGCAAAGACAAAACCAAGTTTTGCCGAAATATCTTTCACTTGCCCTAACTTGATCGTCTGATAAATACCGATAAGGAGAACGATAGAGTACACAATACTAGCGCTAACTAGTAGTGGATAATTATCAATGTAATTAAGTGGAGCACCCTTAAAACCTATTATTTGCATGAAAAATCCAATTGTAGCTAGAATTAACTGTATTGTACATGTCTTTTGAATCAACTCATTATCTTCAAAGGAGGCTTTTAATTTTGAAATATCTCTAAAAATAAAAATATTTCCTAGCACTATTCCAGCATATGATGCGAAAAATGCCGGCCACAAGATTATAAAAGCAAAACCTCCGGAATCATATGTAATCGAATAAACAACATTAAAGATTAAATACGAAGGTAAGAGTAAACCAAGCCGGAATATATTTATCTTATAGGGTTTCATAGGAGAACCTCCTCGTTACTATTGACTAAATTATATCATATTTGAATTAGAAAATAGAGCGTTTACATGGAAGTGTAAATAAAAAAAGATAGGCACATGACCTATCTTTTATTAATAGTTTAGATATTGTTCAACCTCAGACTTTTGAATTTCTTTTCCATAGTGACAAATCGGGCAAGAAACGAAATAGGTTTTACCGTAAGGAAAGAGTGGAATCCAGTAAAGAGTGAACTTGCGTCCGTATTCCGTAATTTCCCAAGTACCAACATTGTTACAATGACCACATTCGATAGCAGTTTGTGTATGTCCCAACACTTTTTGGTAACCTTTTGACCCCCAAAATAGAATCATTTTAACATCTCCTTATAGTTATAGTTAATGGTGTTATTGTTTACTGAAATCGTAGTCTTTAACAATTTCGATACTGTCGATAGTGATAGCAGTAGTTGGTTTGTCTTTTTCGTCTTTTTCAGCCTTGGCAATTTTATCTACTACATCCATCCCATCAATGACTTGACCAAAGACTGGGTGTTTTCCATCTAAAGTTGGATTTCCACCTTCTTTGTAGGCCTCGATAATTTTCTTAGGATAGCTACTTGTTGGAAGTTTAGCAGAATAATCTGTTGTACTTTGGTTGATAAAGAATTGGCTACCATTTGAATTTGGTTGACCAGTATTAGCCATTGATAAAGAACCACGGATATTATAGAGGTATGGAGAAATTTCGTTTTTGAAACCTGTTCCCTTGTCCTTGGTTTTGTCTTTATCGTGCCAGATAGATTCCCCACCTGTTCCATCTCCCTTAGGATCTCCAGTTTGTACCATAAATCCATCAATCACACGGTGGAAAGTAACACCATTGTAGTAACCTTCTTTAGCATGAATAAGAAAATTTTCAACTGCAAGAGGGGCTAACTTTGGAAAAAGTTTGATACGAATATCACCTAGACTTGTGTGAAGGATAGCCTCAGCTTCGTCTTCAGTTACTTCCTTAGAAAGTTGAGGGAAGTTGGCATTTTCATTTGTTAAGGCGTCTTTCAAATCTTTTTTTGCTTGAGTAGCGGATTTAGAACTTTCTTCAGCAGCAATTTTAGAATCTACGTAATCATCACCACGAAGTGCACGTTGGATACTTGTACATCCACCAAGAGCAAAAGTTGAAATGAGTAGTAGTGTAGCTAATTTTTTCATATTAGTCCTTTCAAAAATCATTTTTACCATTGTACCCTAAAAGGAAGTGGATTTCAAATATTCAATTGTGATGATTCCGATAGTACATACAATTTTATAGCCTTGCTTACACCATTTTGATCATTAGAATCTGTTACTCTATTTGAGCAAGTTTTAACTTCTGTAGGAGCGTTTCCCATTGCAACACCAAGTCTAGCAGTCTCAATCATTGGAATGTCATTATAATTATCTCCAATGGTCATAATTTCAGTAAGTGATAGTTGATAATACTTGGCTAATTCTAATAAAGCTTGTTTTTTGGATACTTGATTATGTGTAACTTCTAGATAGTTATCTTTAGAGAGATAGAAGTCGGTTTGAGGGAAATCTATTGAGGATAAGGTTTTTTGAAGTTTCTGTATGGTATCCGTATTATCTATCAGCAAAAGTTTATGAACAAGAGTTTTCTCGTCTCTTATAAAATCTGCTATAGATGTAACTTTTGGACTTTCTCCAGTAATAGTTGCTTCGATTTCTACCCATTCATCAATAGTATTCACAAGCCAATCTTTTCCAGAATAAACATTTATAGAAACTGTCGGGAATTCTTTTTTCAAAAAGTCATGAAGTAAGAGCAATTCGCTTTTATCAATAGAATGCTGACTTAGGATTTTATCTCCTAAACTGATGAGTGCTCCATTATAGCAGGCAATAGGAAAGTCGGTGATGCCAAGTTCTTTAGAAATTGGAGCTATACCGAGAGGAGATCTAGCAGAAGCTAGAACAAAAGGAATATTACATTGTTTTAAAAGTGGCATCAGTTCTATCAAATGAGAATCTAATTGGTGATTTTTATCCAGAATAGTGCCGTCAATATCACTCATAATTAATTTAATTCTTGACATATTTTGCTCCTTTTTAAAAGAGGATCGTTGTTCTACCATCTAAAGATTCTTGTATTTCTACATCAGGCTCTTTATCTGTAATCCAGTAATCAAAATCAGCTAGTTCAGAAAGTATAAAATGAGAGTGTTTGTTTATCTTTCCTGTTTCAGCTAGCAAAACACGAATAGCACTTGTTTTAAATGCTCTTTTTTTCATGAGAACATCTTCTTGATCCTCAAAGCTAACTTGCCCGTCTGAAAGACTAGCAGCGCCAAAAAATGCTACATCAAATCTAATTCCCTCTAAAGTATTGGATTCTTCTAGTGAATAATAAAAACGATTCTGTCTATGAAATTTTCCACCGAGAATATGAAAATCGACATTTTCATTATTTCCTAAGATAAGTGCGTTATCTAATGAATGACTGAAAATAGTAACTTTTTTATCTATAATTTTTGCTAACTCAAGTATAGTGGTTGAAATATCAAAGAATATCAGTTGTGAATCGGAAATGAGTTGGGTAGCTAAATGAGCAATTTTCGCTTTTTCTTTAGAAGACTGTTCTGCTCGACCTTGAAAACCAAGAATTACTTGTTTTTTTATTGGCAACAAACCTCCGTGAGTTCGGTGCGCTCGCTTTTCCTTTGCAAGAATGGAAAAATCTCTCCGGATAGTATCCTTGGATACTTGGAAATAGTCAACCATTTCTCTTGCCGATAGACTTCCTCTATCTTCTAAAAGTTTTATGATTTCTTCTAATCTTTGTGCTTGGTACATAGGAATTCCTCCTTTTTTTAATACTATACTCTTTTTATAAGCATTTGTCAATAATTGTAATGATTTGTAAGTGTTTTAAAAAATTACAAAAAAATCAACCAGCTTTGGTTGATTAAAGATTCTTTTTAGGATGGCGGTCAATGATTACTTGATGGTCTTTGAGAGCTTGTTCACCTTTTGGAGTTAGTTTATAGCCACGAATCGAAAAGCGGTTAGCTAATTCTTCTTCTGAAAAATGATCATGAAGTGCTTGATTCAAGTCAGAAGCCTTCATTTTGTAGAGCCCAGTAACCCCCTTCTTTTTTAAGGATACTCTTTTTCATAGTAGCATTTAGATGGTTAAGCGAGTCAAAGGCTGTTTCAATTGTAGCATAGTCTTTTTCAACAAGTGTTTCTAAGTGTTTTGGTGCGTCAATGCCATAAGAATTACTATATTTTAAAAGAGTATATTTTCTAAGGATTTATTCTTTCGGCTTCAATTCCTAATGAAGCAATGAACTTAATGATAGGTCTCGAAAAGAATTATGCTTCCTCTTTCTGTCTGAGTTCAAAGAGGTCTTCTACTTTCAGATTAAAAACTTGAGCAATTTTAAGAGCCATTTCCAGTGAAGGATTGTAACGGTTATTTTCCAAGTGCAGAATTGTCTCGCGTCGCATGCCGATGAGGTCGGCTAACTCCTGCTGGGTCATGCCTGTGGACTCACGAACAGATTTGAGATTAGTAATAATATTGCTTTCTTTGGCCATGCTTATCCTCTCCGTTCCAAGATAAGATAGACAACCGCAAAGATGCAAATCAAGGCAGCTATGCTAAAAAATATCTGTCCCATGTAAAGAGTGAGAGACCCCATATACCCAATGATAACTGCTAGGATCATCAGTGCGCCTAGTATAAAAACAAACATCAAGCTAGCTGCCTTGGCTAAATTAGCATAAAAGCGTTCGTCCGGAGTTTCCTTGACATTTTTCAAACAGAAAAAGCCAAATACAATCACTTCAATAACGAGGCCAATTCCCAAAATCCATTCTTTAATACCAGAACTTACGCTTGGGGTCGCAAGCCAAATCCCTACTGTATAAAAAATGCTAGCTGCAAAAATAAGTATCGAGTAAAGCTTTGCAGACAAGTCAAAAATAATCTTCCCCTTATCTTTCTGACTCTTATGAGGCCGTGGTTTCATATGTAGCCAGCTCCAAATAGCTACAATCTGACCTAACGCTGAAATACCAACAATAACTAACTTGGGTTCCCAACTAAGATTAGAACCAAATAAAACAATAAAATCAATAAAGAGAGCTACGGCAATCATTGCAATGAGGCCACGCATTTTTTGACTTTTTTTCATGATAGACTCCTTTTTTGTGTTATAAATATATAACATTTGAATGTTATGTTATAAATATATCACACTTAATTTTAGAAAGCAAGAATTTTATGTATCAATGTGGCAATTATTTGAAAAAATTTTTTAATTAAAGACCTCGCTAGTCAAACAACTAAAGAATTCTTTGAAGCAATGTTTGGATAGTTTCGTTAATAGTATTTGTTGATAAAGAATTTTTGGAAAATCTAGATACTGTATGAATCTCTGCTTTTTTTCTTAGACTGTTATAAAGTCTGTCAGAATAAGGTTTGTAGGTGTAGAAGTTAATTTTTTCTTTCTAATTTATCCCTATTAGTCTAAAAAATTTAAAAATTTTAAACTCTGTCAAGTTTTTTTCTTGACACCTCTCAGAAATCTGCTATAATGGAACATGTGGTAAATAGCCTAGCTATTTGACCGAACAAAAAAATAAAAGAAAAGAGATATTAAAAATGGCAGTAAAAATCCGTTTGACTCGTATGGGTTCTAAGAAAAAACCTTTCTACCGTATTAACGTTGCAGATTCACGTTCACCACGTGATGGACGTTTCATCGAAACAGTTGGAACTTACAACCCACTTGTTGAAGAAAACCAAGTAACTTTGAAAGAAGACCGCGTTCTTGCATGGTTGGCTGATGGAGCTCAACCTTCAGATACAGTTCGCAACATCCTTTCAAAAGAAGGCGTATTGAAAAAATTCCACGATTCTAAATTCTCTAAATAAGTTTAAAGTAGGTTGACAGATGGATACGATTGAAAATCTCATTATTGCAATTGTGAAACCTTTGATTTCACAACCAGATGCCTTAACTATCAAGATTGAAGATACACCGGAATTTTTGGAATATCATTTGGATCTTGACCAGAGCGATGTGGGTCGTGTAATCGGTCGTAAGGGTCGCACTATCTCTGCGATAAGAACGATTGTCTACTCTGTCCCAACTGAAGACAAAAAAGTAAGAATCGTTATTGATGAAAAATAAGAAAAGCGGGACGAGGTCTCGCTTTTTTTGCAAGGAGAAGGAATGAGAGATTTAACAGTTAGACAACTAGAGGAATACTTACTTGATCATTACCAACAATCTAGAACAGAAGAAGGACTTTTTATCAAACTAGTGGAAGAAGTTGGAGAAGTCGCTGAGGTTTTAAATGGACGTTCAGGTAGAAAAGAGGGTGTCCAAGATTCAAACGAGGAATTGGCAAAGGAGTTGGCAGATATCATTCACTACACAGTGGCAATTGCAGCTATCAACCATATCGACCTAACGAAGACCATTTTTGAAAAAGACAAAAAGGCAGCCATCAAGTATCAACATGAACAAGATTTGGAAGGCTTCTTAGCAGGAAACCATCCATAGTTCTCCTTTTCTCCAACTTGTGAAAATCCCTGGAACGTGATAAAATAAAGGGTAAGGGTATATAATAAATCATTGTATAGAATGAGTGGTTTCTTTATGAAGAGGTTTGAAGTATCTACAGAAATTGGTAGTCTCTCTGTTACTTATCAAAAGCAAAAGAAAGTGCTAGTTTGTTTAAGTGGCGCAGGTTTGCTAC
Source organism: Streptococcus sp. HMSC062D07 (assembly GCF_001814215.1). Taxonomy (NCBI): domain Bacteria; kingdom Bacillati; phylum Bacillota; class Bacilli; order Lactobacillales; family Streptococcaceae; genus Streptococcus; species Streptococcus sp. HMSC062D07. Next base: position 16,178 of record NZ_KV815326.1, on the reverse strand, counting down.
CTAGTTATGAAAATTTTTCACTTATACTTGAAAAACTTCCTCCCACAATTGGTTATTTGACAATTGATTTTCCAAACACAGGTAGGAGTCTGATTTATAACCAAGCTGGAAAAAATCTAGATAATCTTACAGATGCGGTTTATGAAGTACTTGAAGAGTTGGAGATTTCTGAATATATACTTTGTGTACATAGTTTGAGTGGAATTGTAGCTTGCAAATTACTCAACAAACCAATTAAGTGTCGGGCCTTAGTAGCGATTGAACCAACAACTAAAAAAGTAATGTTTGCTGATTTTTCAGAAAATCCTTATCCAGAAATGGAAGAGCAGACGAGACTGATTGAAGAATTCGGTCCTGAACTTTATTTTAAGAACTTAATTCAAGCCACATTTAGCCCTGAAACTAACAAAGAAATTTGGAAATTAATGCAAGAAAAAGGCTCAGAGTTGGAACATCAAGATCCAGAGTTTCAGGTATCTGTTGAGATCACCGAGGAAGATTTTGAGGATATGTCAATAGCAGATCGTATCCCTGTATTTATTTTTTGTCAGGCTTATAGAGAAAAAGAGTACAGAGAATCAGAATATTGGACTTCCAGTACCAAACTCATTTTAGGAGGGAATCACCATTATTTACAGTGGTCTGAATCAGAGAAAATTGTAGATATTATTAAAAAATTGTAAGAAGAAAATGGAGATAAGGAAATTACAGGAGATCAAATGAACTATTTTAACGTTGGGAAAATTGTCAATACCCAAGGCTTGCAAGGTGAGATGCGAGTCTTGTCAGTGACAGATTTTACTGAAGAACGCTTTAAAAAAGGGGCAGAGCTTGCCTTATTTGATGAAAAAGATCAATTTGTGCGAACAGTGGTCATTGCAAGCCACCGTAAACATAAAAACTTTGATATCATCAAGTTTAAAGATATGTACCATATCAATGACATCGAAAAATACAAGGGTCACAGTTTGAAGGTTGCTGAGGAAAATCTCAATGACCTCGATGATGGTGAGTTTTATTACCACGAGATTATCGGTTTAGAAGTCTATGAGGGAGATAACTTGATTGGAACTATCAAGGAAATCCTTCAGCCTGGAGCCAATGATGTTTGGGTAGTCAAACGCAAAGGCAAACGAGACCTACTCTTACCTTATATCCCGCCTGTAGTTCTCAATATAGATATTCCGAATAATCGTGTGGACGTTGAACTCTTAGAAGGGTTAGACGATGAAGATTGATATTTTAACCCTCTTTCCAGAAATGTTTTCACCCCTAGAACATTCCATCGTTGGAAAGGCTCGAGAAAAGGGTCTCTTAGATATCCACTATCATAATTTTCGTGACTACGCTGAAAAGGCCCGCCATGTGGATGACGAACCCTATGGCGGTGGTCAAGGGATGCTCCTACGAGCGCAACCCATCTTTGATGCCTTTGATGCGATTGAAAAAAAGAATCCGCGCGTGATCCTCTTAGATCCAGCTGGAAAACAGTTTGACCAATCTTATGCTGAGGATTTGGCGCAAGAAGAAGAGCTTATCTTTATCTGTGGTCACTATGAGGGCTATGACGAGCGGATTAAGGCCTTAGTAACTGATGAAATTTCTCTAGGAGATTATGTCCTTACTGGTGGAGAACTAGCAGCGATGACCATGATTGATGCGACGGTGCGCTTGATTCCAGAAGTTATTGGGAAGGAAGCAAGTCACCAAGATGATAGCTTTTCATCAGGACTCTTGGAATATCCTCAGTACACAAGACCTTACGATTATCGTGGAATGCTAGTTCCAGATGTTCTCATGAGTGGACACCATGAAAACATACGTCAATGGCGACTCTATGAGAGTCTTAAGAAAACCTACCAACGTAGACCTGATTTGCTGGAAGAGTATGAACTGACAGCAGAAGAAGAGAAAATGTTAGCAGAAATTAAAGAAAATAACAATTAAAAGGAGAAAACTATGCAAGTAATTAAACGTGATGGACAAGTCGCTGATTTTGATCCAGATAAAATCTACCAAGCTATCCTTAAGGCGGCTCAGACAGTCTATGTTTTGACTGACGATTTGCGCCAAAACCTAGCTCAAGTTACTAAAAAAGTTGTGTTGGATTTAGAAGAAGCAAAAGTAGAACGTGCGACTATCAGTATGATTCAATCAATGGTTGAGCACCGCTTACTTGGTGCTGGCTACATTACAATCGCAGAACACTATATCTCTTATCGTTTGCAACGTGATTTGGAGAGAAGTGGTTATGGCGACCACATCGCTGTTCACCTTCATTTTGAACAAATTCGCTAAGATAAAAAGAGTGAGATGATAGAAGCATCTCACTCTTTCTTAAATCTTCTTTTTTGGGCCGTTTGGATAGTAGAAGGAACGAAAGTTACTCTTCGAATATCCGACACTCGAATAATACGGCTGACGTTTTTGGCGAAATTTTTAACAATAATTTGTTGGCGGTCAGTATCATACTTGATAATATCGCCTGTAAAACTTGACTCAGCAAAAATAATGTGTACAGCTGTTTTTTTAGCTAGGGCTTCTTCAAGTCTAGCAATTAGGGGATCGCTTTTTTCAGGAATGGAATCTTCATGTCCATTAATAAAATCATGAACTTTTTGCAAAGCCTGTTTTAATAAATCTTTCATTCCGGCCTCCCTTCTTTACATCATTATATAAAAATTTTATGAAATCTACAAGATTTTTCGAATAATCAATTGAGAACAAAAAGGAGAAAAACATGGCAGAATTTACATTTGAAATTGAAGAACATTTGCTAACTCTATCTGAAAATGAAAAAGGATGGACCAAAGAAATCAATCGTGTCAGCTTTAATGGTGCACCAGCGAAGTTTGACATTCGTAGCTGGAGTCCTGACCACACCAAGATGGGGAAAGGAATTACCCTCTCAAATGAAGAATTTCAAATCATGGTGGATGCTTTTAAGAATCAATAAACTTTCATCTAAGATTAATTAAAAAGAGGTTAGGGAAAATCCCTGCCTCTTTTATTTGCTTGAAAAATAAGCTTGTGTACGAAGACGTTGGAGTAGTGGTCGGCTGATGAAGCTAATGGCTACAATTTTGGCAAGATCAGGTATGATAAAGGGAATAACACCGACAGCCAGTGCTTTATCAAAAGGCATTCCAGCTAAGAAGTGGAGACTGAGAATACCACCAACAAAAACAAGTGAATCTCCCAAGAGATTTGCAAAGAAAATACGTAGGACACCACTATTGGTGTGAATGAGATAGGAAGCAAGCCCTGCATAGACAAGGTCGAACCAAAGATAACCAGCGCTTGGTCCAACTAAAACATGAAATCCAGCTCCACCGTTAGCAAATACCGGAAGACCAATAGCTCCAAGTAAGAGATAGAGTCCGACAGAGAGAACAGCTTCCCTTGGTCTAAAAACAGTAGCGATGAGTCCAATAGCAAAGTTTTGCAGAGTGAAAGGAACTGGACCAATCGGCATACTAATTTGGGCCAATACTGCAATAAGAGCCGCTCCAATAGCAGGAATAGCGTAAATGTGTGCTTTTTTCAAAATAGTTAACCTCTTCTATAAATTATAGTAACTATTATACTAAATGAGATATGAATGTCAACCTATTTTAAAATAAAAGGTTACAAATTTGTAACGGTCGATTTAGAGTAAAAAAGAGACCAAGGGGTCTCTCTTTTCTTTTAACGCATGGTCACAAATTCTTCTGAGCCAGTTGGGTGGATAGCGACAGTAGCATCAAAGTCAGCTTTTGTAGCTCCCATCTTGATAGCAACTGCGAAACCTTGAATCATTTCGTCAACGCCATAGCCGATTCCATGAAGGCCAACTACTTTTTCGTCTGCACCAGCTGTTACGAGCTTGAAGCGAGCTTCTTGGCGGTGACTAGTAACGGCAGAATACATAGATGCAAATTTTGAAGTATAGACTTTAACGTTTTCTTGGCCGTACTCTTTGATAGCTTCTTCCTCAGTCAGACCGACTGTTCCGATTGCTGGGTGTGAGAAAACTACAGTCGGAATAGTCGTGTAGTCCATTTTAGCATTGGTTTTACCGTTGAAAAGTCTTTCGGATAGGGTACGACCAGCCTTTATAGCGACAGGAGTTAGTTCCTTTTCACCGGTGACATCTCCAAGAGCGTAGATACCTTCAACGATAGTATTTTGGTATTCATCAACCTGGATAAAGCCGCGTTCATTGAGGGTAACACCAGCTTTTTCGAGTTGAAGTCCTTCAACATTTGGACGGCGACCAGTTGCCCAGATAACTTGACTGGCAGTATGAGAGCTGCCATCTTCGAAATGAATGGTAATACCTTGTTCAGTTTCTTCAAGTTTAGCAGGAACCTTATGGGTGTGGAGGTTTAGTCCTGTATTTTCCATTTCTTGAACTAGACTCTCAACGATATAGCCATCAAATCCACGTAGCGGACGTTCACGACGGACAAATAAATCTGTCTTTACACCAAGTGTATGGAGTACACCAGCTAATTCTACAGCAATGTAACCAGCACCTAGAATAGCTACCGATTCAGGTAACTCTTCCCAGGCGAAGATATCATCTGAGCTACCACCTAGTTCAGCACCAGGAATAGCAGGGATATGAGGATGAGCTCCAGTCGCAATTACAATATGCTTAGCGTGGATCAACTCACCATTAACGCTGACAGTATGAGCATCGACAAACTCGGCACGTCCTTCAATCAAATCAACACCATTACGCTTGAAGCTTCCATCATAAGAAGAACGAGCACGGTCAATATAGGCTTCACGATTCTTACGAAGAGTTGCATAATCAAATTCGTTCCCAGTATTTGTGAATCCATAGTCAGGTCCATATTTGTGGATACTCTCTGCAATTTGAGCTCCATACCACATGATTTTTTTAGGGACACAGCCGAGGTTGACACAAGTTCCACCTAATTTCTTTTCCTCAATAACTGCCGCCTTAGCACCATGTTCACCAGCACGATTTATGGTAGCAATACCCCCGCTACCTCCACCAATGGCAATAATGTCATATTCTCTCATAGAAAGCTCCTTTAGTTGTTTTCTAGTCATATTCTATCTTTTTTTGGGAGTCAATGCAAAAATCTGCTACGCTTAAATTTCTTAAGAAAATGCTTGCAAAAATAAAAAAGAAGTTGTATTATGTAACTAACACAACAATAAAAGATTTGGCAATTATTTTTGGATGGGCAGAAAGCAATTGTCCAATTTTATGACTTGTGCTATAATCTTAATATATGTTTATAAAAGAGGTATGGATATGAAAAAGAAGTCAAAAGCTAAAAAATGGCCCCTATTTACAGCTATAGGAGTTACGTCAGTTCTTGTAGTAGGAGCAGCTGCTGTTCTTCTATTGAGACAACCAAATCAAGCTGCAACACAAGACGAAACTGCAAAAATCGTTCTTGCCAAAGAGGGATCAGTGGCTTCAACAGTTCTCTTATCTGGTACCGTAACAGCTCAAAATGAACAATATGTTTATTATGATGCTAGTAAAGGTGACTTGGATGAGGTTTCGGTCTCTGTCGGAGATAAGGTAAGTGAAGGCCAAGCTCTTGCTAAGTATAGTAGTACAGAAGCTCAGGCTGCCTATGATGCTGCCAGTCGTGCAGTTGCGAAAGCTGACCGTCATATCAATGAATTGAATGAGGCTCGAAATACCGCCACAGCAACACCTGTGCTCCCTCAAGCTGGGGTTGAAGGCGCTACGGACCAAACCCAAGCACAATCTTCTACATCAGCTACAGCTTCTATCGATTCACAAATCAGTGATGCGCGTGATGTTCGTGCAGATGCAGCGGCACAACTTGAAAAAGCCCAGGCACAGTTGGATGCCGCTACAGTTTTGAGTACAGTAGAAGGTACAGTTGTCGAAGTCAATCGTAATGTTTCAAAATCTCCAACAGGAAATAGCCAAGTATTGGTACATATCGTTAGTAACGACAACTTGCAGGTCAAGGGAGAACTTTCTGAGTACAACCTTGCCAATCTATCTGTAGGCCAAGAAGTTACCTTTACTTCAAAGGTTTACCCAGATAAAACTTGGAATGGTAAGATTAGCTATATTTCAAATTATCCAAAGAACAGTAGCGAAGCAAGTAGTAGCTTAGCTGGTTCAAACACAGGTTCTAAATACCCATATACGGTCGATGTAACTAGTGAAATTGGCGATTTGAAACAAGGTTTTTCTGTCAGTGTCGAAGTGAAAAGTATGAGTAAAGCATTGCTTGTTCCTATTACAAGTATCGTCATGGAAGAAGATAAAAACTATGTTTGGATTCTTGATGAAAATCAAAAGGCCAAAAAGGTTGAAGTTGGATTGGGCAATGCAGATGCAGAAAACCAAGAAATCACATCTGGTCTGACAGATGGAGCAAAAGTCATCAGTAATCCGACAGCTTCCTTGCAAGAAGGAAAAGAGGTGAAGACTGATGAAGCAACTAATTAGCCTCAAAAATATCTGCCGTAGTTATCGAAATGGTGATCAAGAGCTTCAAGTTCTCAAAGACATTAACCTTGAAGTTCACGAGGGAGAATTCGTGGCTATCATGGGACCATCTGGTTCTGGTAAGTCCACCCTCATGAATACCATCGGTATGTTGGATACCCCTACAAGTGGTCAGTATTTTCTAGATGGAAAAGAAGTAGCTGGTTTGGGTGAAAAACAATTAGCCAAGGTGCGAAATCAAGAGATTGGCTTTGTCTTTCAGCAATTCTTTCTCTTGTCCAAAATGAATGCTCTCCAGAATGTCGAACTTCCCTTGATTTATGCGGGAGTTTCAGCTTCAAAACGTCGCAAATTAGCAGAAGAGTATCTGGAAAAGGTTGAACTGACTGAGCGTAGCCATCACTTGCCATCGGAGTTGTCTGGGGGGCAGAAACAAAGGGTTGCCATTGCACGAGCTCTTGTCAACAATCCATCTATTATCTTGGCTGATGAGCCAACTGGAGCTCTGGATACCAAAACGGGTAATCAGATCATGCAACTCTTAGTTGAATTGAACAAAGAAGGAAAAACCATCATTATGGTAACGCATGAGCCTGAAATTGCCGCCTATGCCAAGCGTCAGATTGTCATCCGTGACGGTATCATTTCGTCTGACAGTGCTCAAGTAGAAAAGGAGGAAAACTAAGATGCAGAATCTGAAATTTGCCTTTTCATCCATTTTGGCCCACAAGATGCGTTCCTTCCTGACCATGATTGGGATTATCATCGGTGTTTCCTCAGTTGTCGTGATCATGGCCTTGGGTGACTCTATGTCTCGTCAGGTCAATAAAAACATGACCAAGTCTCAAAAAGACATCCATGTCTTTTTCTCACCTACCAAGAGTAAGGACGGTTCCTTTACACAAAGACAATCTGCACTGACCTTGTCTGGCGGTCAAGAAGATTTTGTTGAACCACCAAAACCTCAAGAATCTTGGGTTAAAGAAGCTGCCAAACTAAAAGGTGTGGACAGCTACTATGTAACCAACTCAGCCAATGTGACCTTGACTTATAAGGATAAAAAGGTCGAACACGCTAACATGACGGGTGGGAATGTCACCTATATGGATGCGGTCGAAAATGAAATTATTGCAGGTCGTAGACTTAAAGCACAAGATTATAAAGATTTTGCAAGTGTGATCATTTTAGATGAAGAGCTTGCCAATAGCCTTTTTGGTTCTGCAAAAGAAGCCCTCAACCAAATTGTTGAAGTAAATGAAATCAGTTACCGTGTTATTGGTGTTTACGCAAGTAAGGAAGCCAAGGCAGCCAAAGCATTTGGTGTTGGAGGACTACCAATCACGACCAATATTTCCTTGGCAGCTAATTTTAACACAGACGAGATTTCAAATATTGTCTTCCGTGTTAACGATACGAGCTTGACTCAGACTTTGGGTCCAGAGTTGGCAAGAAGAATGACAGAGATTGCAGGTCTTCAACAAGGGGAATATCAAGTTGCAGATGCGTCTGCTGCCTTCCAAGAAGTTCAACAACTCTTTGGCTTCATAACAACGATTATTAGTGCTATTGCAGGGATTTCCCTCTTTGTTGGTGGTACTGGTGTTATGAACATTATGCTTGTTTCTGTGACAGAGCGTACCCGTGAGATTGGTTTACGGAAAGCACTAGGAGCAACTCGGGGTAATATCCTAGTTCAGTTTTTGATTGAATCCATGATTTTAACCTTATTAGGTGGATTCGTTGGTCTACTGCTTGCTGCAGGGGTGACTATGCTTGCAGGGGTTCTTCTTCAAAACTTGATTGCAGGAATCGAAGTTGGTGTATCCATCCCAATCACTCTCTTTAGTTTAGCTGTCTCAGCTAGTATCGGTATGATATTCGGTGTTCTACCAGCCAACAAAGCCTCTAAGCTTGATCCAATCGAAGCTCTTCGCTATGAATAATTTAAAAGATAAAAAAACGAGATAGACATTTGTCTGTCTTGTTTTTGTATGGATTTCTCTATCGAAAATCACTAAAAATGTGGTATAATGAAGTGTTAGAAAAACAGGTTTCATTAGCCTGGAAAGGAAATATTATGTCTGAAAAGAATTTTTATATTACAACACCGATTTACTATCCATCTGGTAAACTTCATATCGGTTCTGCCTACACAACTATCGCATGTGATGTCCTAGCACGTTACAAACGCCTGATGGGCTACGATGTCTTTTATCTGACTGGTCTTGATGAGCATGGTCAAAAGATTCAACAAAAAGCAGAAGAAGCTGGCATCACGCCTCAAGCCTATGTTGACGGAATGGCAGTTGGAGTTAAAGAACTCTGGAAATTGCTTGATATCTCATACGATAAATTCATCCGTACCACAGATGACTACCATGAAAAAGTAGTAGCACAAGTTTTTGAACGCTTGCTTGCTCAAGATGACATCTACCTAGGTGAATACTCTGGCTGGTATTCAGTATCCGATGAGGAATTCTTTACAGAAAGCCAGCTTGCGGAAGTTTTCCGTGACGAAGCTGGAAATGTGACGGGTGGTATCGCTCCATCAGGTCATGAGGTTGAATGGGTTTCAGAAGAATCTTACTTCCTTCGCCTCAGTAAATACCAAGACCGTTTGGTCGAATTTTTCAAATCACATCCTGAATTTATCACTCCAGATGGTCGTCTGAATGAAATGCTTCGCAACTTCATCGAGCCAGGTTTGGAAGACTTGGCGGTTTCTCGTACAACCTTTACCTGGGGTGTACAAGTCCCATCAAATCCAAAACACGTTGTCTACGTTTGGATGGATGCCCTTCTCAACTATGCGACTGCTCTTGGTTATGGTCAAGACGATCATGCTAATTTTGACAAGTTCTGGAACGGAACAGTCTTCCAAGTGGTCGGAAAAGACATCCTTCGTTTCCACTCCATCTACTGGCCAATCCTTCTTATGATGTTGGATATCAAATTGCCTGATCGTTTGATTGCCCACGGTTGGTTTGTCATGAAAGATGGCAAGATGTCTAAGTCTAAAGGAAATGTCGTTTATCCTGAAATGTTGGTAGAGCGCTATGGCCTCGATCAACTTCGTTACTACCTCATGCGTAGCCTTCCAGTCGGTTCAGATGGCACCTTCACTCCAGAGGACTATGTAGGGCGCATCAACTATGAATTGGCAAACGACCTTGGAAACCTCCTCAACCGTACGGTTTCAATGATTAACAAGTACTTTGATGGTCAAATCCCTGCCTATGTAGAGGGTGTGACAGAATTTGACAATGAACTTGCTCAAGTGGCAGAACAATCAATCGCTGACTACAATACCTACATGGAAGCAGTTGACTATCCACGTGCACTTGAAGCAGTCTGGACTCTTATCTCACGTACCAATAAATACATCGATGAGACAGCTCCATGGGTACTGGCTAAGGACGAAGCGCACCGTGAGCAATTGGCAAGTGTGATGAGCCACTTGGCAGCTAGCCTTCGTGTCGTAGCTCACTTGATTGAGCCATTTATGATGGAAACCAGTCGTGCAGTCTTGACACAACTTGGTCTAGCAGAAGTTTCTAGCCTTGAAAACTTGAGCTTGGCTGATTTCCCTGCAGGTGTGACTGTAGTGGCCAAAGGAACACCAATCTTCCCACGTCTCGATATGGAAGAAGAAATCGCCTATATCAAGGAACAAATGGAAGGCAACAAGCCAACCGTCGAGAAAGAATGGAATCCAGATGAAGTCGAACTCAAACTGAACAAGGAAGAAATTAAGTTTGAAGACTTTGACAAGGTTGAAATACGTGTCGCAGAAGTAAAAGAAGTTTCTAAAGTAGAAGGTTCTGATAAGTTGCTTCAATTCCGCTTGGATGCTGGAGATGGTGAAGATCGTCAAATCCTTTCTGGTATTGCGAAATACTATCCAAACGAACAAGAATTGGTCGGCAAGAAAGTCCAAATCGTTGCCAACCTCAAACCACGTAAAATGATGAAAAAATATGTCAGCCAAGGGATGATTCTCTCAGCTGAACATGATGGCAAATTAACCCTTCTAACAGTTGATCCAGCTGTACCAAACGGAAGTGTGATTGGCTAAGATTTAAAAAGAACCAGTTTAAACTGGTTCTTTTCTTTTGTAAGGTATCAGTTGATAAAAGTGTCATTCTACTTTATAATGAAGAAAAACGGAGGAAATTGCCATGAAATACATTCCATTTGGTCAAGAGAAAAGAGAATTGTCCGAAATTGTGCTCGGTATGATGCGAATCAGTGACAAGTCAGTTAAAGAGGTTGAGGAGTTGGTTGAAACAGCCCTATCTGTAGGAATCAATGCCTTTGACTTGGCAGATATCTACGGTGGTGGATGTTGCGAAGAATTACTAGGTCAAGTGTTATACAATCGTCCTGACCTGCGAGAAAAGATGTGGATCCAGTCCAAGTGTGGCATTCGCATAGAAGAATTTACCTATTTTGATTTTTCAAAAGATTATATTTTAGAATCAGTAGACGGGATTCTAAAAAGATTGCAGGTTGATTATCTAGATAGCTTGCTTCTCCATCGCCCAGATGCCTTGATGGAAGCTGATCAAGTGGCTCAAGCCTTTGAAATTCTACACAAATCAGGCAAAGTTCGAGACTTCGGTGTGTCCAATCAAAATCCTATGATGATGGAATTACTGAAGAAAGAGGTCAAACAACCTTTATCTATCAATCAATTACAACTAAGCGCAGCTTTCACGCCAGGATTTGAATCAGGTTTCCATGTCAATATGGAAGGTGACAAGGCAGCTTTGCGTGATGGTAGCGTCTTTGAATACTGCAAATTAAACGACATGGTTATTCAAGCCTGGTCAGTCTTGCAATTCGGATATTTCAAAGGGAATTTTGTCGGCAATGAGAAGTTCCAACAACTAAACCAAGTCCTAAATCGATTAGCCTTAAAATACGGTGTGAGCCCATCAGCTATTGCTATCGCTTGGGTGTTACGCTATCCAGCTAAGATGCAGGCAGTAGTAGGAACAACTAACCCTAAACATTTGATAGAAGCAAGCCAAGCTAGTAATGTTAACCTAACTCGAAAAGAATGGTATGAGATTTACCTCGCAGCAGGGAATGATTTGCCTTAGAAACTAAAGAAATATTTTATCAAGAGCGAGGTGATACCTCGCTCTTTTTATATTTATTTAAAAATTTATATAATTGTTTGAAGATGCAAATTATTAATGATAGAATAAAATAACAATATAATAAGAAATCTATAAAATTAGGAGCATTTGAAATGAAAAAAATAGTTTTGACTTCTGTTGTTTTACTTTCACTTTTGACATCTGTTGGTTGCTCGAAGCATAAAGATGAGGCGAGAGCGGCTGAGCCTGTTACGACTGAACAGACTACGCAGGATAATAAAAAGCTATACAAAGAAGCTGGTCTACTTACTTTTAAGAACGAAAAGCAGCTAGAACTCGGGGAACTTGATTCTAAATCTCGCGCAACTTATGCTCATATTCAGCTGAAAGATAGTGATGAACCCAAAGATAAGCGAGAAGCGAAATTAAAGTTTAATCCGGTTGGATGGCATAACTATAAATTTTACTTTGGTGATGGTACAAAGGAAGCCTGGTTGATGAATCGTGGGCATTTAGTTGGTTATCAATTTAGTGGACTCAATGATGAAGGTCGCAATCTTGTTCCTATGTCAGCCTGGTTAAATACAGGTGCCTTTACTGGAACGGATGATAAAAATCAAAGTAGCATGCTCTATTATGAAAATGGACTCGATTCATGACTTGCAAACCATCCTAATTATTATCTTGACTATAAGGTAACAGCAGTTTATAAGGATGATGAATTGATTCCGAGACAGATTGTCCTTCAGTACGTAGGGATTGATTCGGATGGGAATTTACTTGAGATTAAATTAGGTAGTAGTAAGGAAAAACTTGTTAAGTATTCCGTGACCCATGTGACTTTAGAGAATGTTTCAGCAAATGCAGAGATAAATTATGCTGACGGTACTGCAAAGAACACAGTCAAATCAGCTGAGGAACGCGCCGCTGAGCAAAAGGCAGCCGAGGAAAAAGCAAAGAAAGAGGCTGAAGAAAAAGAAGCGCAAGAAAAAGCTAAAAAAGAAGCAGAGAAGAAGGCAACAGAAGAAACGACTCAGCAAGAAACTGAAGCACCAGCACCTGCAGAAGAAGAACCACAAAGTAGTAATACAGGTGGTTACTTTAAAGATAGAAAAGGAAGATGGCATCGACCAAATGGGAAATTTGCCTCTAAAAAAGAAATCAGAGAAGCCGGATTACAGTGGTGATTTAGTAAACCTGGAGAAATCATGAAAAATAAATGTCAAAAAGCCGTTGAAAAACGGTTTTTTGTTATAATGAAATTAAGATTTATAGATAACAAAGGAGAGAAACATGACATTTGAAGAAATTTTACCTGGACTAAAGGCTAAGAAGAAATACGTACGTACTGGATGGGGTGGGGCTGAAAACTATGTGCAGCTTTTTGATACCATTGAGCAAAATGGCTTCGCCCTTGAAGTGATACCCTATTTCCTCATCAACGTATCTGGTGAGGGAGAAGGTTTTTCTATGTGGAGTCCAACTCCTTGTGATGTCTTAGCGACGGATTGGGTGGAAGTCCATGACTAAACGTGTATTGATTACAGGTGTTAGCTCAGGGATTGGTCTGGCTCAAGCCCGACTCTTTTTAGAGAAAGGTTATCAGGTTTTTGGAGTGGATCAGGGTGAAAATCCTGATTTACAGGGTGACTTTCACTTTTTACAACGTGATTTAACGCTTGATTTGGAACCAATTTTTGATTGGTGTCCTCAGGTGGATGTTCTCTGTAATACAGCTGGAGTTTTGGATGACTACAAACCTATACTAGAACAAACAGCTCAAGAAATCCAAGAAATTTTTGAAATCAACTATGTGACACCTGTGGAGTTAACTCGCCATTATTTAACACAAATGCTGGAGAATAAAAAAGGGATCATCATCAATATGTGTTCCATTGCTTCAAGTCTAGCAGGCGGGGGTGGTCACGCCTATACCTCGTCCAAACATGCCTTGGCAGGCTTTACCAAGCAGTTGGCTTTAGACTATGCTGAAGCTGGGATTCAGGTCTTTGGCATTGCTCCTGGTGCAGTTAAGACTGGTATGACAGCAGCTGACTTTGAGCCAGGTGGTCTGGCAGACTGGGTAGCAAGTGAAACACCTATCAAACGCTGGATTGAGCCAGAGGAAGTGGCAGAAGTCAGCCTCTTTTTAGCAAGCGGAAAGGCAAGCACCATGCAAGGACAAATCTTGACTATTGATGGTGGCTGGAGCTTGAAGTAGGAGAATCTGATGGAAATCAAAAATCACTTTGGGGTATACGGAGTCTGTCTTCAAGAGGGAAAACTGCTCTGTATTGAAAAAACAAGAGGCCCCTATCAGCATCGTTTTGACCTACCAGGTGGTAGCCAGGAAGTAGGGGAGGGACTGACTGAAACCCTCAAGAGAGAAGTTCTGGAAGAGACGGGTTATATGCTTAGTCAGTATTCAAATCCTAGGATTTATGATGTGCTGGTTCATGAAGAAGGGCAAGACTTCGCAGTACACCATATTATGGCCTTTTATGATATCGTACTCGATTTCGAAGGCTCTCAAAAATTCCTACCTCATGAAGTTCTTGATGGAAGTAATGATTCAGCAAATGCCATTTGGCTTCCTCTTGAGCAGTTGACCGAAGAAAATGCCTCACCCTTAGTATTGAAGGTGAAGGCAGAGTTACTAGGATTTCCAGAATTAGAACTGATAAGCTATAAGAATTGGAAGGTAAAACATGCAAAATCAACTGGCTTTTAGTGGCGAAAGAATTGATGAAAAAGTTTATCCACATTTATTGCACCACGTCGGCTTGATTCGTGGGGAATACTTGCTAAGAGAGCTCAATCAAAACATACTATTACCAAATTGTCAGCAATTTGTGAAAGATTATCTAGACACTATTTGTCATTTGTACTCATATGAAGAAGTTTGGTATCGCTTTTCAGAGTTAACAAATGCAGAAGCAAATAGTCTAGACGGGACTAAAGAGTATTTTGACGAACGCCACCCCTTATTTGGATACAGAGGTATCAGGCGTTTGTTGGCGTGTCCAGATGAATTTCAGGCTGAGGCAAATGTCGTTACAGATGTTTATCAAAATAATCCCAATTTGTCTGTTATTTTTTCTTTTGTTAATGATGCCGACCAATTAAAACGAGCTATTACATTGTTACGTCAGCATGGTTTTACTGGAAAAGTTGGCACAATGATTGAATTGCCTTCAGCTTATTTTGACTTGGACAGGATACTGGAAACTGGCATTTCAAAGATTGTAGTGGGAATGAATGATTTGACTTCATTTATTTTTGCGACTGTAAGAAACAGTCAATGGCATGATATGGAAAGTCCCATTATGTTAGAAATGCTGAGACAGATGCAGGATAAAGCAAGGATGAAAAAGATAGATTTCGCTGTAGCAGGCTATCTGAATCCTTCTTTCATACAAAAAATGAATCAGATGGGGATTGAGTGCATTATCCACTACAGTTCTATTCCGGAGATTTTTAATTTAGATATTGACTATCCAGATCATCTCAAACGTGTAAAAGAAGAAAGTAAAAAAATACAAAGGAGAACTCATGACACCGCAAGAAATGTGGAATGCATACAAGAAAATCAATCCCTCTATCGGTGATGAGATAGACGCCTGGGCTTTTGGAGTAGAGGCAGATCTCTTGGCTGATTTGGTTCTAAGAGGCAAAAAAACAGCAACAGCCTCAGCTTACGATCTCTACGCATTAGAGGACGAACCTCTTCCACAAGAAGGGACCTTTGATATTATTTTAGACAGCCAAGACCAGGCTGTCTGCATTGTCGAAATTACAAAGGTTTCTGTTCAGCCTTTCTATCAAGTGTCAGCCGACCATGCCTACAAGGAAGGTGAAGGCGATAAATCCTTAGCCTACTGGCGTCAGGTTCATGAGGAGTTTTTCACGGAGTGGCTGGAGGAAGCTGGTCTGACTTTCACACCCGAAAGTAAGGTTGTTTTAGAAGAATTTCGCAAGGTTTACCCTCTGTAGCCTGCTATAAGGAAGAAAGTTTTGGGAATCATTGTCCAGGGCTTTTTTCAATCTATCAAGTGAAGTTGTGGATAAAGTATTTCAAAGATGTTTATCTTTTGAATCCCTATTCAGTCACTTCTACATTGGTTGATTATTTTTCTATAAAAAAGAGAGAGCGTTGCTCTCTCTTTTTTATAGAAAATTATCTAATATTATTTAGAAAATTTGCGTTTCATGATTACAGTACCTGACAAGATTACCACCCCTGCCAATACAAGTACTAGGCTTGTAGCTTCACCAGTAAATGGAAGAGTTGGTCCTTCTTCTGTTGTAGTTGAACGACCTGGTTCTGGAGTTGTAGTTGTTCTACCAGCACCATCTCCATCTCCGTTTCCTGGACGACCTGGTTCTTCAGTAGTAGTGGTTGTTGTAGTTGTTGTAGTGCCACCGTCACCACCACCGTTTCCATTATTTGGAACATATGGGTAAGGCGGTGTAGTTGGTTCTGGTGTTGTAGTAGTCGTTGTAGTAGTTGTGTCTTCTGAAGGAGCTACAGTTGTAGTAGTTGTAGTAGTTGTAGTAGTTGTAGGAGCTTCAGTAGACTTAGGAGCCTCAGTAGTTGTAGGAGCCTCAGTAGT